>NZ_MIIZ01000896.1:0-2106 GCF_001743005.1 Shigella sp. FC1967
AAGAAAATATATTGTCGTCTCTGATAGTCTTGATTTTACCAAAGATAGATTGCTTGATAATAATAAAATTAGCGATTATTTTACTCGAATGTATTCAGAATAAATAAATTTAATTGTTTATTCTTTAATAAAAATATTCTTCTAAACTAAAAACCATCACTTAATATTATTTCTAAAATAATAACTAAGTAATGGTTTTATTTTTTTATTGAAAAGCAATCATGCTAATAATTAACAATGAATGGCGATAATTACCCGAACTCTATATTGGCGGGTAGCTCACAATTTATACACCACAAGGTATCTCTGCGGATATTAAATCCCAAAAAGAACAATCATTAACGGTTTTGCTTCTTTAGTTTCGTAAGCGACTGTTTCTTTAGTTGAAAACAAAGGCAATATCTCTAAAACTCTAGAGTCATTAGGTCGTAGTGACACTGTCAAGTCAGTCGTTACCAGTATGGTGGTTGCAGGGGCATTGCAAGGTCTTGACCAATTTATGGGTTGGGATCAGGCAATCCAAGGAGGAACCTTACCCTCAACAGGCAAGTTGCTTGCGACGGATAACGCCACATGGACTCAAGTTGCTCAACGCGTTGCCTCACAGTCAGTAGTGAGTTCTACACTAGGCACAGCCATTCAAGGTGGCAGTTTTATTGATAATTTTAAAACTGCGTTATTAAACCATATCGGCAGTCAATTTCACGCAGAAGGCGCCAATCTCATTGGTGATAACGGTGCGGTATTAGGGCATGCAGGAAAAGTTTTAAGTCATGGCGTCGTAGCAGGTATTAGTGCAGAAATTGCAGGAGGCAGTGTTACTGGTGCAGTCGCGGGTGCTTTGGCAGCAGAGATAGCGGCGATATCGCTACAAAGTAAATTATTTGAGCCTAGTTATTTAAATGAAACTGACAGACAAGTTGCATTAATTCAAGAGGCAATGCATGGCAATGAAGGTCAAACACAGCTCACTAAATTAATTGGTGCACTGACAGGCGCTATTGTGACTCGTAAGCCTGAGGGCGTATTTTCTGCGGCTAATTCTGCGGAATTAGTTTATCGGCATAATTACAGTGAACATATGCTTTCTAACTTAGCTTTAGAAAATAATAAGGATATGATCGCTGCTTCGAAAGGAGATGTTGCAGCAGCAGAAAGAGTTGTCAATCGACGAAATGCAGGAATGGTTGCAATCGCTCTTGGTTTAGGAGGAAGTGCAAGTTTTATTGCTGGTCATACAGTTATTGCAGCAACACCTGAACTTATCACTATTGCTCAAGTTGCATTTAATACATGTAAATCTAATTGGGTTTATTGTACTAATCAGCTAGGTATTAATATTGCTGGGATATCGGCTCCAGAAGCAGCAATAGCAGGCGTCACTTTTGGCAGCGGTTATAAGGTGTTAGCAAGTTCAGAAGAAAGTGCTAAAGCTTTTTCTAGCATGTTAGCTAATAGCGCAAAGTCTTTAATAACGTCAGGCAAATTAAACATTACTGCTATAAAACCGATAGTAGAACAAGAAAAATTATTAATAACTACCCATAAAAAAGCGATTGAAATAATCAATAACAGGGAACTTATAATATATTCAGGAGTAACTACGAATGGATATAAAGTATCTAATGGAGCCAAAACAGTAGTTTCTAAAAATGAATTAGACCATCCTATTGTTCAATCTAGAATTAATATTGATAATGGTAACTTAAAGCGTGGTTGGGTACATGTGATTCATCGGCATTTTTCAGATAAAAAATGCTAGCCAATTCACTATAAGTCAAGTAGATTTAAAGCTAATACTTCAAAGTAATGATATTTCAAAAATAAAAATTAGTAGAATCATCAATAGTAAAGATGAAAAATTGTATGAAAGAGTTATTATATTAGATAAATATATTGGCATTGATAAATTTACTAAAAACTCAACGAATATCATAACAATTTTAACGGATAATTTAGGTAATTTAGTAACGGTAATGCCAGGAAGACTAAAATGAAATTAATTGGTTAGATAAATATATTGGCATTGATAAATTTACTAAAAACTCAACGAATATCATAACAATTTTAACGGATAATTTAGGTAATTTAGTAACGGTAATGCCA
>NZ_MIIZ01000897.1:0-2087 GCF_001743005.1 Shigella sp. FC1967
AAAAAGAGCCTGTTAATGCTGCTACGACCGCAAAGCTAAAACAGACTAAGCCTGTAGCGTCATTAAGCAACGACTCGCCTTCTAAAATATGTGTCATACGTGAAGGAAGTGGTGAATTTACAGTCATCGCGGAGACTGAAACAGGATCGGTCGGTGACAAAATCGCCGCTAAGGCAAACGCAATCGCAAGCGAAATAGATGGAATAAGCCAATGAATAAAAAAGCCCATGCCAATTACGGTGACAACAACTAAACCGATCGCCAATGACATAATCGGTTTAATTTCTTGAAATAACGCCTCTTTAGGAATACGCCAACCATCTAAAAATAGAAGCGGTGGAATAAAGAGAAACAAGAAAAGATGAGGATCAAAAGCCACCTCAAAACCAAAAATCGACAAACAAGCCCCCACAGCTATTTGGATCAACGGCAGAGGAATTTTTTCTGACAGCAATCGTGAGATAAATACACTCACAATCACGGCAAAAAGAAAAATAAGCACAATGGCAACGACAGACATGGTGAGCACCCCAAATTATTTAATATTTTTTAAGCGGTGCAGTAAAAACGATCTGTTGCCTAATTGTAAAGAAATAAGTTATTTCTAATTATATAAAAAATAAATTATTAGAGACTTCTGAAGTGAAAATGCATAAAAAACCCAAGCCTAGGCCGTTCCTGAGCGGAAACTTCACTGGTGAAATAGAGTAGAAATTTCTGCTCAGGCTCATCTATTTTGAGTAGTTTTTTGTTGTTAGCACAGAAACACGTACATATCCAACAGCGTGACATTATTGAAATCTCACTTATTGAGTGAATAGATGAGGCGTTGTTCTGGGTCATATCAGAAGACGATGCGGTTGTTGGCAAACTTCGGACAAAGCCCTGATTCTAGTTCTTTAAATTTCATAATTAATTATCTTCTGGGATTAGATTCATTCTTTCCCAGACAAATGCCAGATCTCCCGGGACTGGCATTTCTCGGAATAAATCTTCAACAGAAATGGCACTATGAATAGCAAATAACTGTCTGAAAGCAGGCGTCACTACTGCTTTAAAGAATTTTTTTCCATGAACAATGGTGCGCAGATTTTCATCATCAGTCTGGGCCCGAATTGCAGTCAGTTTCTCCTGATATCTCTGCCAGAGCCCCTGAGGCTCAAGATGGTTATGCCAGCTAGCGCATTGCGCACGAAAAATTTGCTCGTCCACAATCAACTCAGGGTTGAGAAGATCGCGGTTGAAACCAAGTAACCTAAGTTCATCCCAAAGCGGGTTTATTATTGCCCATAAAGCACCAAATTGAACCCACTGATCGAGATTTTCAGTAATGGATACAGTAATAGATTGAATTGCCGCTTCTTGCCCATCAGGAGCTTTGCTTTTTGCTTTTGCGGCAAACAGTGCCAAAGCTCCCTCGGGACAGTAAGATAATTTTCGATACAGAATCTGGGCAAAACTAGCAGGTTAGGCAATTGTTGTTGCCGTTGGCTCAATTGGGCGTTATCCCACTCATCACGATCAACAATGCCCAACCAAGTCGGTTGTTTTGACAAAATGTCTACAACATTGCGTTTGCCTCCAACTTCTGAAAGAACCCATTTTGTTTCCCATTGAGGATCAACTTTTTTTAAGAGCTGAGTAAAAACGAGTTCATCCGTTTTTCCTTCAACGATTAATGCTCGTTTACCTTCAGTGATCTTTGTCTCAAGAATGGTCTTGATATGCCACTCAAACTCCCTCATTACTCACCGTCCTTTTCAATAGAAAGAGGATAACGCAGACCCAGGCTTTCATAGCGTTGCCAAACATCGGTCGCATGGGAAGTTAAAATTAACTGCCCCTTCTTTTTCTGAATAATATTTTCCAGCGTCGCAAGCAGAGGCTGAACTAAGGAAGGATGAAGATGTAGATCCGGCTCGTCGATTAATACAACGCCACCTAGCTGAAGCCAACGTTGTACCATAAAGAGCATGATCAAAACTTGATGCTCACCAGAACTCATTTCATCTAGAGTATGAGTATCGCCGTTAGCAAGTTTGACCTGCTGACGTTGCCCCGGTTGAATTTCCTCTACAATGACTTTT
>NZ_MIIZ01000898.1:0-16123 GCF_001743005.1 Shigella sp. FC1967
GCAGATATGAGAAATCATATAACTGTCGAGTTGAATTTGTTTATACTAAAGAGTAGGAAGTTAAAATGAAAAAATCTAATGCAACCCAATTCGATTTTTTACATTACTGGCATGGGTTGGGAGCCTGGAATTTCTATTTCTTACTAAAGTTTGTTTTACTTTGGTATGGTTATTTAAATTTTGATGCTTTTAGCAATTTACTTTTTCTTGCCTTTTTGTTGTTCCCATTACCCAAAAATAGTTGGCATAAAATGCGTAATTGGGTCGCTATCCCAATAGGGATAGTTTTATTTTATCATGATACTTGGTTACCCAGCTTTTCAACCATCGTTGCTCAAGGTGGGCAGCTTAAAGCGTTTTCCTTCGATTACCTTGTTGAATTAACGGTTAACTTTATCAATATCAAAATGATTGGTGTCGCCTTTATTTTGTTAGTGGGCTACCTTTTTATTGAACAGTGGGTAAGGGTATCTGTTTTTATTATTGCCGGTGTTTTGTGGCTAAATATTGGTGAGTTTACTCATTTTTCTCAAGGTGTGGTGCCTTCTGTTTCAGCAAATACTTTTATGCAAGAAAGTAACATTAATAGTGAAAAAAATACGACACCAATCAACGCTCATGAAGTGTTGCCAGCATCATTCGAATCACAAGTACCTCCTGAGGTGGGATCGAGTAAAGAGGTAGAAACCACATCAATGAATACCGTTTATCCACCACAAAACCAGAAGGTCAGTAATAAAGCATTGGATGATTGGCTTACACAGTTTTATGGTTATGAGAAAAAACGTATGACACCATTTCCTGCGCAGTTAGCATCTAATGCCCAGCCTTTTGATATCTTGATTATCAATATTTGTTCACTTTCTACCGCGGATGTGGCGGCAGTTGGACTGCAAGAACACCCCATTTGGGGGAACTTTGATGTGCTATTTAGCCACTTTAATACAGTATCTTCTTATAGTGGTCCTGCATCGTTAAGATTATTACGCGCAAGTTGTGGTCAGACTCAACACTCTGATTTATACGATCCCACAGAGACACAATGCTTGCTAATGGATAATTTATCATCATTAGGATTTGCTAAGAAATTAGTGCTTGACCATAACGGAAAGTTTGGTAATTACCTTAAAGAGGTTCAGCAACTTGGTGATCTTCATATCGCTTTGCAAGATCAAGAAAATCTTTCTCATCAAATTACCGCATTTGATGGCACCAAAATTTACAATGATAAGGAAACATTACAACGTTGGTTGAAAGCGAGAGAGTTGTCTAATGAGAATCGGACTGTGACCTTTGTGAACTTGATATCACTACATGATGGTAACCGCTATGTAGGAGAGAATAGCACTGCTGATTATGGCAAGAGAGCCTCTACATTACTTGATAATTTAGATAACTTTATGAATGAGCTAGATAAAAAAGGAAGAAAAGTGATGGTGGTGATTGTGCCTGAGCATGGTGCGGCTTTACAAGGTGATAAAACACAAATGTCAGGGTTAAGAGATATTCCAAGCCAAAGCATTACTACCGTACCTGTCGGTATTCGTTTTACTGGAATAAAAAACCGAGCACAATTTTATCCTCCTGTGATTGTTGATGAACCAAGTAGCTATTTAGCTATTTCTGAGTTTATTTCTCGTAATGTAAATGGGGAGATCTTTAATCAATCTGTTATCGATTGGAATGCATTAGTCAGTGAACTTCCTCAAACTGCTAATGTTGCAGAAAACCAAGCTACGGTTGTGATTGATTATCAAGGACAGTCTTATATCAAATTAAATGGTGGTGAGTGGATTAATTATCCTAATTAATTTTATTAACTTTTTATAAGAAACCGTTTCATCATAAATTTCTATTTCTCGCTTTCTCTTATTGATACCCCGTATGATACGGGGTTTTTTTATAGACTTTATAAATAGAAACCATAAAAAAACCACATCCATAAAGATGTGGTCTTAGTAAAATCAATCACGTGACGTTATTGGTAAGAGACTTATTTTAAGCCAGCTGCTTCACGTAAGATTTCAGCTTTATCTGTTGCTTCCCAAGGGAATTCTGAACGACCAAAGTGACCGTAAGCCGCGGTTTTTTGGTAGATTGGGTGCAGTAAATCTAACATTTGAATGAGCCCATAAGGACGTAAGTCAAAGAATTCACGCACTAGCAGAACCAGTTGTGCTGTTGGGACTTTTTCAGTACCAAATGTTTCTACCATAATTGATGTTGGCTCTGCCACACCGATTGCGTAAGAAACTTGGATTTCACAACGATCAGCTAAACCGGCTGCTACAATATTTTTTGCAACGTAACGTGCAGCATAAGCCGCTGAACGGTCTACTTTCGATGGATCTTTACCAGAGAAAGCACCACCGCCATGACGCGCCATACCGCCGTAAGTATCGACAATGATTTTACGGCCTGTTAAGCCACAATCACCCATTGGTCCACCAATAACAAAACGACCCGTTGGGTTGATGAAATATTTAGTTTGTTCATTTAGCCATTCTGCGGGTAGAACGGGCTTAATGATCTCTTCCATCACCGCTTCATGCAGATCTTTTTGTGAAATATCTTCAGAGTGTTGAGTTGATAACACAACAGCATCAATACCAACAACGTTATTGTTGTCATATTGGAAGGTAATTTGGCTTTTCGCATCAGGGCGTAACCAAGATAAAGTTCCATTTTTACGGACTTGTGCTTGGCGTTGAACTAAGCGATGAGCATAAGTAATTGGAGCTGGCATTAATACGTCAGTTTCGTTGGTTGCATAACCAAACATTAAACCTTGGTCACCAGCGCCTTGTTCTAGTGGATTTGCACGGTCAACACCTTGGTTGATATCCGGTGATTGTTTACCAATCGCACTGATAACTGCGCAGGAATTAGCATCAAAGCCCATGTCAGAACTGGTGTAGCCGATTTCACGAACAGTGTTACGTGTAATTTCTTCGATATCGACCCAAGCTTTGGTGGTAATTTCTCCGCCTACCATCACCATGCCTGTCTTAACGTAAGTTTCGCAGGCAACGCGTGCTTTTGGATCTTGTTCTAAAATTGCATCCAGAACAGCATCAGAAATTTGATCTGCAATTTTATCAGGATGACCTTCTGAGACTGATTCAGAAGTAAAAAGGTGTGTAGTCATTATATCTCGTTACCTTAATACAAACGGTTTAAGGATGGATGTTTTAACATCTAGACGTCCATTTTAGGACTCTTTTCTCTTTAATTCCAGTTTTTTTTAATCAAATATAGGGATAAAGCAGAATCAAACAGTTAATCTTATTTTTTGTTACTTGCTATTTTTGTATCAAGAAATAGCGATTAGAGAAAAAATTTTTTTGTACTTTTTGCTTTGCATTTTTACCTAACTAAAGGTATAACCTCGCGGTTACTGTGAAATCTGAACACAGTGTAAACCGCAGGATTTCTGATCCTGTTTCTCTGTTAGGGAAATGGCTTATAGGGTTAAGCCATGTGTGGAGTGAATGGGTAATGATCCATTGTCTACAGGTTAGTCTTTTCAAAAACCAAAACCGTACTCACCAATACTATACACATAGTATATCTAGAGTAATTTCCTCTTTGAGCTCTTTTTTCTTTAGAGCGAAGTTGTCTGTTACTTGCCAATAGGTGATTGTGTTAACTCGTTATAGGTTAACTCAAGAACTTTCTACTATTATGTCCTGCGTATAGCTGGATAATCATATAAAAATATATAGTGAGTCATTACTTCCAACTGTTATTTATCAGTCGTTTCAGATTTTTGTCAGATAATTGACTACTATGGTGACAGGCAAGGTATAAACTCATACTCCCTAAGGAGAATGTCATGAATGATAACATCGCTCGTAAGATGCAGCAGACCTATAACATTGCATATTGGGGGGGCGGTTACTATTTAGCGAATAATCGGGGAAATATTAGCGTTTGTCCTAATCCTGATGTTCCTGAGGCTACTTTTGATTTAACTGAATTAGTTAAACGAGTCCAAGAAGAGCAATCGAATCTGCGGTTACCTGCACTTTTTTGCTTTCCTCAAATACTACAACATCGTTTACGTTCGATTAATGCTGCGTTTCATCGTGCGCGTAAATCCTATGGTTATCAAGGTGACTATTTTTTAGTTTATCCGATTAAAGTTAACCAACAACGTCGCGTTATTGAATCATTAGTGAATGCAGGAGAGCCTTTAGGTTTAGAGGCTGGCTCTAAAGCGGAATTAATGGCAGTACTTGCTCATGCCAATATGACAAGTTCTGTGATTGTTTGTAATGGTTATAAAGACCGTGAGTATATTCGCTTAGCGCTTACAGGTGAAAAACTTGGACATAAAGTTTTCTTAGTTATTGAGAAAATGTCTGAGATTAAAATGGTTCTTGAAGAAGCTGAACGTTTAGAAGTTATTCCTCGTTTAGGCGTTCGTGCTCGTCTTGCTTCTCAAGGATCAGGTAAATGGCAAGCAAGTGGCGGTGAAAAATCAAAATTTGGTTTAGCAGCGACACAAGTTCTGCAGTTAATTGATATGTTACGCCAAGCAGATCGCTTAGATAGTCTGCAATTATTGCATTTCCATTTGGGATCACAAATGGCAAATATCCGTGATATTGCTACCGGTGTTCGCGAATCTGCACGCTTCTATGTTGAACTGCATAAATTAGGTGTAAATATTCAGTATTTCGATGTGGGTGGTGGTTTAGGTGTGGACTATGAAGGTACTCGTTCACAATCTGATTGCTCTGTTAACTATGGCCTTAATGAATATGCGAATAACGTTATTTGGGCGATTGGTGACGCATGTGATGAAAATGATTTACCACATCCCACCGTTATTACTGAATCGGGTCGTGCATTAACGGCACACCATACTGTATTAATTTCTAATGTGATTGGTGTTGAACGTAATGAATTTACGGCAATAACCCCTCCTGAGGAAGATGCTGCAAGACCGATCGCTAGCCTTTGGGAAACCTGGGAAGAGATGCAAACGAAGGGGAATAGTCGTTCATTACGTGAATGGTTACACGATAGCCAATTAGACTTACACGATGTGCATACTCAATATGTTCACGGCATGTTAAGCCTAACAGAGCGTGCATGGGCAGAAGAGCTGTATTTGAACATCTGCCGTCGTATTCAGTACGATTTGGATCCGAGTAATCGTGCTCATCGCCCTATTATTGATGAGTTACAAGAACGTATGTCAGATAAGTTCTATGTTAACTTTTCACTGTTCCAATCTTTACCTGATGCATGGGGGATCGACCAGTTATTCCCTGTATTACCTATTGAAGGGCTAGATAAACCGCTTGATCGTCGTGCAGTGTTGCTCGATATCACTTGTGACTCAGATGGTATTATTGATCACTATGTGGATGGTGATGGGGTTGAAACCACAATGCCAATGCCCGCTTATGATCCTGAATATCCACCCATGATCGGTTTCTTTATGGTCGGGGCTTATCAGGAAATTCTCGGTAATATGCATAACTTATTTGGTGATACTGCCGCTGTTGACGTTTACCTTGATGAGAAAGGTAATCTGACCTATGAGCAAAGTGAAGAAGGTGATACGGTTGCCGATATGCTCCAGTACGTTAAGTTAAATCCTACCGTGCTGTTAGATCGTTTCCGTACTCAAGTAAAAAATGCGCAGTTAGATGAAGCGTTACAAGAGCAATTCCTGACTGAATTTGAAAGTGGTTTATACGGTTATACGTATCTGGAAGAAGAAGAGTAATTCTTCACTTTTTAATGCAAGAGTGATGTCTTTAAACATCACTCTTTATCTATCATATTGATTATATGTTGCTTATTTTTTATAAGTAACAGAGGTAATAGCATGAAAAATAGTACGTTAGGTAATGAGACTGATAATTCATTGATCTCTAATGCATTTGGTTTTTTACGTTTTCCACTGAATTTTCAGCCTTACAGCAGTGATGCAGACTGGGTTATTACGGGAGTGCCTTTTGATATGGCAACGTCTGGTCGTGCAGGAACTCGTCATGGACCAGGTGCTATTCGTCAAATCTCAACGAATTTAGCGTGGGAAGGTAATCGCTGGCCGTGGGATTTCGATATGCGTGAACGTTTAAGCGTTGTTGATTGTGGTGACTTAGTCTTTAACTTCGGTGATGCACAGGATATGAGCGATAAGTTACAAGCTCATACAGAGAAGTTATTAGCAGCAGGTAAAAAATGCTTAACGTTTGGTGGTGACCATTTTGTTACACTACCTTTATTACGCGCTCATGCAAAACATTTTGGTAAAATGGCATTAGTTCATTTTGATGCACATACTGATACTTATGGTAATGGCAGTAAATTTGACCATGGCACAATGTTTTTCCATGCTCCCAATGAAGGATTAATCGATCCTAACCACTCTGTTCAAATTGGTATTCGTACTGATCATGACAGTGATAATGGTTTCACTGTATTGGATGCAGCACAAGTTAACGATCGTGGTGTATCCGATCTTGTCGATCAGATCAAAAGCATTGTTGGCGATTTACCTGTTTACCTGACTTTTGATATTGATTGTCTTGATCCTGCGTTTGCACCAGGAACAGGCACACCAGTTGTAGGCGGTTTAACAACCGATAAAGCACTGAAGATTTTACGTGCATTACAACCGTTAAATATTGTCGGTATGGATTTGGTTGAAGTTTCTCCCGCTTACGATCAATCAGATATTACAGCACTTGCAGGAGCAACTATTGCTCTTGATATGTTATATCTGCAAGCCGCAAAAAAATAAGGTCTGTTAATCCCTGAAAATAAAGAGAAAGCGATATCTATTAGGTATCGCTTTTTGTTTTTTACTCTATCTATGAATGAGTTAAGCATTTTTTGCTAACAAATTCAGATCCTACTTGAATGTTTTTTCTGCTCTTTCTCGTGCTTATTTTCCTTTTTATTAAGCCATTATTCTGAATGATAATTATTTACAGAATGTTTGATCGGTATTACCGAATTTATTAGTGAATAATTGTAATTTTGTCACTCGTCCGTTTAATTGCTACTGTTAATCTATTAACAAAGTTCTTTTTATAAGGGCTTTTTCATCTGTAAATATTCAGGAGAAAGACAATGGCTTTGAATGGTAAAGTAATTTTAGTTACAGGCGCTGCTCAGGGAATTGGCCGTGGCATTGCATTGCGTTTAGCAAAAGATGGTGCTGATATTGCTCTGGTTGACTTGAAAGCAGATAAGTTAGCGGATGTCGCAAAAGAGATTGAAGCATTAGGGCGTAAAACAACAATTTTTACTGCTGATATTAGTCAGCGCGATGACGTTTTTGCAGCTGTTGAGCACGCTGAAAAGACATTAGGTGGTTTTGATGTCATGATTAATAATGCGGGCATTGCACAAGTAAAACCTCTGGCTGACGTCACACCTGAAGATATGGATAGGATCTTCAAAATAAACGTAAATGGAACTATGTGGGGTATTCAAGCCGCCGCAGAAAAATTTAAGGCACGGGGTCATAAAGGTAAAATTATTAACGCTTCATCTATTGCTGGGCATGATGGCTTTGCAATGTTAGGTGTTTATTCAGCAACTAAATTTGCGGTACGCGCGCTGACTCAAGCAGCAGCAAAAGAGTATGCCAGCGCGGGTATTACGGTCAATGCTTACTGCCCTGGTATTGTAGGTACTGATATGTGGGTTGAGATTGATGAGCGTTTTTCGGAGATAACTGGGGCACCAAAAGGTGAGACCTATAAAAAATATGTTGAAGGTATTGCGTTAGGGCGTGCTCAAACGCCTAATGATGTCGCAGCCCTTGTTGCTTTCCTCTCAAGTGATGACTCTGACTATATTACAGGACAAGCAATTTTAACTGATGGCGGTATTGTTTATCGTTAATCACTAATCAAGATTGTTTATCAATACCCTGTGTGATTTAACTTAATGACACAGGGTATTTTATAGTTGGAAATAACGAGCAAGTAGAGGTGCGGTAAAATTCTTTTTTAAATAGAAGCCTCTAGGTAAGGTCATAATACGCTGCCCATCTTCACCAATAGCTTCTGTTAATGCTTTACTGTTTGCCGCTTTGGGACGGATTTGTAAGACTTGTCCATGGCGTGCAGTAATGCTTTCTACTTTACCTAACACAATCATATCCATGAGCTCTTCCCAATCATGACGTAATAGATTTTCTTCCGTACTATTAGGGCGCCAAAGTAACGGAGAAGCGACGCGACGTTGTGCTAATGGTATTGTCCTTTCTCCTTCAACAGGCACCCATAACACTTTTGAAAGCTTGTGTTTTACATGGCTATTTTCCCATGTAATACCGCTGTTTCCAGTTAATGCGGCGACACAGACAAAAGTCGTTTCTAAAGGCATACCAAATCTATCAATTGGAATGGTTTTGAGCTCAATGCCCAATTCACTGAAGTCTTGTTCAGGTTTGCTACCTGCACTTGCACCTAAATAATATTCCAACAACATACCTACCCAGCCTTTATCTCTTTTAAGGTCAATGGGGATAGGAAGTTGTGCAAAGGTAGCAAGTTCACCAAAAGTATAACCCGCAAGCGCTTTTGCTCGTTCTAATAAAACGTGTTCATTTTCGGGGGCTCGTGGTGGCATAAACATAGTTATTATCTTCTTGTATAAATAATAGGCAGAAAAAACAGGTTATTGATAGCGTATTTAGCTTTATTTTATTTAAATCATAATAGCATGATATATCATCATTTTTTTGAGTTAATTCGCCAAATGAAATTTATTATTTTAAGTTGTGCACGGTTATCCTGAGATCATAAACAGGCTTTTACACTAGGTTATCCACAGCTTTATGGGATAACTCACAGAAAGTAAGATCACTGTTCTGATTTACAGCCTTGACTTTTGCAGATATTTGCCAAAATTACCCTATTTTGTTTAACTAATCGGCATAACCTGTGGATAAAACACCCTGTGTATATTTTTTATACGATTTGAGCCGAAGGGGATTTTAATTGTTTTACCCAATCGCTGAAATAGGCATTAAAAACTTGCTACTAATTTGAATTATAAGTGATATTTTAAAATTTGTATCAACAGCCTTCCTAACAATATAAAAACTATACCCTGATTATCTCACTCTTTTTCACATAGATATCCACAGAAAAAAGTGAATAAATCCCCTAAGTGTTTATGTGGATGTTTATAACTTTCAAGGTTTCTGTGAATTAACGTAAATAAGGGCTAATCTGAACACTGAAAAGAGACAGGAACCTATTTTAATTGTGGTGTATCAATATCCGGTGTAAACCATGCTGATTTAAAATCAAACCAGCCAAAAGTATTCATTTTGACACCCCGTATGGTTCTTTGTCCTTGTAGTTCTAGCAAATGGTGAAATAGAGGATAAAGCCAAATATCTTGTGTTAGTTGGCGACACCACTCTTCGAGTGGCAACGATTTTTGGTGCCATAATGAGAGCTCTTGTGAAAACGATGCTCCCAAACATTGGTGAAAGAGGGGTAATTCATAAAGTGCTGCAAATATGGAGAACTCTAGCGGCTTGTAAAAATTCACGGTTGCTAACCAAATATCACTATTAGCTTCACCATAATACCATTGTTCATAATCAAGTATTTGAATAGTCAGTTCAATATCATACTGAGATAAAATGCTTTTTATTAAATCTGCAATAGTGCTGTATTCATGATGCTCTTTATAAAGAGTCACAGTGAGTTTTGTTAATGAAGTCGGTTTTGGATGTTGGCGAATTAATTTACTGTGATGCCAATGAAGTAATAACCCATAAGCAGGAGACCAATGGCGTTGATAGAAAGGATCGCAATGCGTTAGCATATTAACAGGCGTTAACACGCTGCTTAACCATTCCCTTATTTCAGTCTGCTGACACTGCTTGGAGCGACTATCATAAAGTAGAAAATAGCACCCTTCCTCTTTACGACTTTCTAGCGAATCTTTATTGGTATCATCATCTGTTAAATGAATAGTTGAACAGACCATCTTGTTATTCAGTTCTGGA
Organism: Shigella sp. FC1967; assembly: GCF_001743005.1. Classification (NCBI taxonomy): domain Bacteria; kingdom Pseudomonadati; phylum Pseudomonadota; class Gammaproteobacteria; order Enterobacterales; family Enterobacteriaceae; genus Shigella; species Shigella sp. FC1967. Next base: position 10,007 of record NZ_MIIZ01000898.1, read on the forward strand.
ACCACCCAAATATCAATTTCATCTAATAATGCCCGTAAACCAAAATAGCGATTAAAAGCTTTGATTTGTAGTTTGTGTTTATCATTAGCGATCACTTGATAAGCGCCTGTACCAATAGGGTGTTGTGCAAAAGAGGGGAGTGATGCCCATTCTTGTGGCAAAATAACGGCTTGTGGGCTGCCTAATAACGTTGCAAACTGCTTATCTGCTTCGCTTAAGAAAATATCGAGCACATAAGGTTGAGGTGAAGAAATTTGTTCTATATGTGCATAAAGAGGGTTGCAGTATTTCATTCTCATTAAAGATGTACTGATATCTTCAAGAGTGAGCTCTCGACCATGATGGAAATAGATAGAAGGACGTAAATAAAATCGCCAATGTTGCTCTGTGATCATTTGCCAATGATGAGCTAATTCGGCTTCGATTTCCCCATTTTCCTCTTTTAGATGGACTAATGAGTTGAATATCTGACTCATTAAATGTAATTCAGAGCGTCTTAATGGTGTTCCAGGGAGTAAATTTCTAAAAGGACGATAGTAAATAATACGCAGCAATTGTTGACCGGGATGAAAGCTTTTTTTCAATCTGTGAGAGCACCATTTGGCGTACAGAATCTTTATCACCCATAAGTGCGACAAGCTTTTCAATATCATTCTCTTCTATCAGCCTTTCGGCGCGATTTTGTTGGATCTCAAATGCATTAGAATGAAAAATAAGCGTGGATTTTTTACCTCTGCCGACTTCTGCTTGCCAATGTATCCAACCTATTTCTTGCATTTTATTTAATAAAGAGCGGACATGACGACGTGTGCAATGCAGGGTTTGGGCTAATTCTTGTAACGTTGTTTCGGTTGCTTTTCCCTGAAAGGTTTGCCATAAGCGAATAAATTGTAACTCTAAGCGGGGTGAGATCATAAAAGAGGAAATCCCTTAATAAAGTGATCAATTTTAATTTCCTTATATTAAACCGATAATGATTGTGTTTAAAGTTAGCTCTCATGTTAGTTATCAGAAATGACGAATACTGACAGACTCCCCCATTTGAGCATTCGGTGATTACCGGCCAGTGATGATTAATCACTGGCTTTTTTATGGATTATGTATGAAATAGTTTTGTTGGGGCAAAAAAAAGCCGTAAATGAATTTACGGCAAGAATGACAAAGTAAACATCACAGAAAGTAGAAGAAGGTGAAAAATTGCTCTAGTTAGCGCATAAAAACGGGTTGTTTTGCCTCGTAAGCACTAATCTCATCTTGGTGTTGTAGCGTTAATCCAATACTGTCTAATCCTTCAATCATGCAGTGGCGGCGAAATGAGTCAATTTCAAAAGAGAAATGTAATTCTCCCGCTCTAACCTCTTGAGCCACTAAATCAACGGTAATTGGGGTACCCGCATGTTCTTTTACCCAATCAAATAATTGTGAGACTTCACCATCACTTAATTTGATTGGTAATAATTGATTATTAAATGCATTCCCATAAAAAATATCCGCAAAGCTGGGGGCGATAACAGCGTGAAAACCATAATCAGTTAATGCCCAAGGTGCGTGTTCACGAGATGATCCACAACCAAAGTTTTCTCGTGCCAATAAAATAGAAGCACCTTGGTAAATTGATTGATTTAAAATAAATGCAGGATCAGGCTGAGTGCCTTCATCATCCAAAAAACGCCAATCATGAAATAGGTGTTTACCAAAGCCTGTACGTGTTACTTTCTGCAAAAATTGCTTAGGAATAATGGCGTCGGTATCCACATTCGCCGCATCTAAAGGAACCGCAATACCCGTGTGTTGAGTAAATTTATTCATCATGTTCTCCTTTAAGATGCTACTGCAAATGTACGAATATCGGCAAAATGGCCATTAATAGCCGCTGCTGCCGCCATTGCAGGACTGACTAAATGTGTTCGACCTCCACGCCCTTGGCGACCTTCAAAATTACGGTTGCTAGTGGATGCACAGCGTTCGCCCGGATTTAATCGGTCGTTATTCATAGCTAAACACATTGAACAGCCGGGTAAGCGCCATTCAAAGCCTGCTTCAATAAAGATTTTATCTAAGCCTTCCGCTTCCGCTTGGGCTTTAACAGGCCCAGAGCCTGGAACGACAATCGCTTGAACATGCGAGGCGACTTTATGGCCTTTTGCGATTTCAGCAGCAGCTCGTAAATCTTCAATACGTGAGTTTGTACAAGAGCCAATAAAGACTTTATCGATAGTGACATCTGTTAAGTTGATACCTTCACTTAATCCCATATAAGCCAAGGCTTTTTCAGCAGAAGCGCGTTCAACGGGATCATTAAAGCTATTCAATAACGGAACTATTTGATCAATAGCAATAACTTGCCCTGGGTTAGTGCCCCACGTGACTTGCGGTGCAATCTCTGCCGCATTAATCGTGATTGTGGCATCAAACGTTGCATCATGATCAGATTTTAAGGTTCTCCAATACGCGACAGCTTCATCCCATGACTGACCTTTAGGTGCAAATTGACGCCCTTTTAAGTAGTCAAAAGTGGTGTCATCAGGTGCGACTAAACCTGCTTTAGCACCCATTTCAATCGCCATATTACATAAGGTCATTCGACCTTCCATGCTTAAAGCTTCAATGGCTTCACCCGCAAATTCAACAATATAGCCCGTACCACCAGCACTCCCTAATTTACCGATAATGGCTAATACGATATCTTTCGCCGTGATCCCAATAGCGGTTTTACCCTGAACTTCGATTTTTAATGTTTTGGCACGAGATTGTTTTAAGGTCTGAGTTGCTAAAACATGTTCAACTTCTGAAGTACCAATTCCAAACGCTAATGAGCCAAAAGCCCCATGAGTTGCTGTATGTGAATCACCGCAAACAATCGTCATGCCTGGTAAGGTTAAGCCTTGTTCTGGCCCCATCACGTGAACAATGCCTTGATAAGGATGGTTTAAATCGTACAGCGTGACGCCAAACTCTTGACAGTTTTTCATTAATTCTTGCATTTGAATTCTTGCCATATCACCACAAGCATTAATATCTTTAGTTTGTGTTGATACGTTGTGATCCATCGTTGCAAAGGTTTTATTCGGTTGACGAACAGGGCGACCTTTTGTTCTTAATCCATCGAAGGCTTGAGGCGATGTGACTTCATGCACTAAATGTCGATCGATATACAAAATGGGTGTTTCATCACTCACTTCTCTGACAACATGTGCATCATAAATTTTTTGATATAATGTTTTACCCATGTTATGCCCCTTCACGAATATATTGAGCAATACGATCACCCATTTCGGTGGTTGTAATTGCGTTACCATCGCCCGCTAAATCTGCGGTGCGATAGCCTTTTGCTAAGACTTGTGTGATTGCATCTTCAATGGCTTGAGCTGCATTATCTTCATTAAAGCTATAACGTAATAACAGTGCAGCAGACAGTATTTGTGCAATAGGGTTGGCAATGTTTTTACCTGCTATATCAGGGGCTGAGCCTCCTGCGGGTTCATATAAACCAAAGCGTTCTTCGTTGACACTAGCAGAGGGTAACATTCCCATAGAGCCGGTGATCATCGCGCATTCATCAGATAAAATATCGCCAAAAATATTGGAACACAGCAATACATCAAACTGAGAAGGATCTTTAATTAACTGCATTGTTGCGTTATCAATGTACATATGTTGAATTTCAACATCTGGGTACTCTTTTGCGATCTCAGTTACAACCTCTCGCCATAAAATAGAGCTTTGTAATACGTTAGCTTTATCAATTGAGGTTACTTTATGACGGCGTTTACGCGCCGATTCAAACGCAAAGCGTGCAATACGTTCAATTTCATAACGATGATAAATTTCAGTATCAAAAGCACGCTCTTGTGCACCTTCACCTTCACGACCTTTAGGTTGACCGAAATAGATACCACCGGTTAATTCACGTACACATAAAATATCAAAACCACGTTGTGCGATATCAGCACGCAATGGGCAGTAGGCTTCTAAACCTTCATATAAGCGAGCAGGGCGTAAATTGCAGAACAATTTAAAATGCTTACGTAATGGTAATAAAGCACCGCGTTCTGGCTGTTCGTTTGCGGGTAAATGTTCCCATTTAGGACCACCGACAGAACCAAATAAAATCGCATCTGCTTGTTCACAACCTACTAAGGTATCTGTGGGCAACGGAGTGCTGTGTTTATCAATGGCAATGCCACCGATATCGTATTCTTTTGTTGTGATATTGAGTGAGAAACGTTCACTAACTGCCTTCATCACTTTTTGCGCTTGAGCCATGACTTCAGGACCAATACCATCTCCGGGTAATACTGCAATATGATAATTTTTTGACATAATTAAACCGCTTCTTGTGTTGTATGTTGTTTGCGTTTTTCTATTTCGACTTGCTCTGATCGCCAAATGCTATTAATAACGTGGATCATGGCATTCGCTGATGAACCTACGATGTCAGTTTCTAAACCCATTCCATGAAATTTACGTCCTTGATATTCAACGACGATATCAACTTGCCCTAAAGCATCTCTGCCTTCACCTTTAGCTGTTAATTGATAAGTGACTAATTTCAATGGATAACCCGTTGCACGCGAGATGGCTTGATAAACTGCATCGACGGGACCATTACCCGTTGCTGCTTCAGTAATTTCTTTGTCACCATGAGTAATGCTGACACTTGCAGTAGCAACGGTTGATGAACCAGATTGAGTATTAAAGTAATTCATGACAAACTCATCAGGCTCTTGTTGCTGTTGTCCCATAAATGCTAAAGCTTCTAAATCGTAATCAAAGACTTGGCCTTTTTTATCTGCCAAGCGTAAGAAGGCCGAATATAAAGTATCCAAGTTATAATCTGTCTCACGATAACCCATCTCTTCCATACGATGTTTAACAGCTGCACGACCTGAGCGAGAAGTTAAATTTAATTGCACTTCTTTTAATCCGATTGATTCTGGAGTCATGATTTCGTAGGTTTCTCGGTTCTTCAAAACGCCATCTTGGTGAATACCCGATGAATGCGCGAATGCATTGGAGCCAACAACAGATTTATTAGCATGAATTGGCGTATTACATAATTGACTGACTAATTGGCTGGTACGATAAATTTCTTTGTGATTAATGCGTGTCTGAACATTCATCATTTGCTCACGCACTTTTATCGCCATAATGACTTCTTCTAATGCGCAGTTACCTGCACGTTCACCTAAGCCATTAATGGTTCCTTCTACTTGCCTTGCGCCTGCTTGTACTGCGGTAATGGAGTTAGCGACAGCCATACCCAAATCATCATGGCAGTGAACGGAAATAATGGCTTTATCAATATTGGGAACACGCTCAAACAAGTTGGTGATAATGCCACCAAACTGATAGGGCGTTGTATAACCTACGGTATCTGGAATATTAATCGTGGTTGCACCAGCATTAATTGCGTTTTCAACAATTCGACATAAATTATCAATATGAGTACGGCCGGCATCTTCGCAAGAAAACTCCACATCATCGGTATAACGACGAGCACGTTTTATTGAGTTCACGCCCATTTGAATAATATCTTCAAATGATTTCTTCAATTTATGTTCAGCGTGCAATGCCGAGGTTGCCAAGAATACGTGGATACGAAAAGCTTCTGCGACTTTTAAAGACTCTGCTGCAACATCAATATCGTTATCAACGCAGCGTGCTAATGCACAAATACGGCTATTTTTTATTTCGCGTGCAATGGTTTGTACGGATTCAAAATCACCAGGAGAAGAAACAGGAAAGCCCGCTTCAATGATATCCACACCTAAACGCTCTAAAGCGTAAGCAATTTGTAACTTCTCTTTTACGCTTAAGCTCGCCTGCAATGCTTGTTCACCATCTCTCAATGTGGTATCAAAAATAATCACGTTATTGCTCATAATCTGTTCCTTTCTCTTTTTATTTGCTGTTTGCGCTCTCCCAGGTATAAAAAAAACCCGCGACTAGCGCGGGTTTTCTCTCTAAGGGCAGGTGTGTTTCACTTTTTACCCATAAGCCGACCGCGCATAAAAGTTGCGAGTAGTAGTAGGCTTGATAGTAAAAATTGCGTTTAACATGAAACATCCTTAGATAAGTTCTCAATAATCTGTATTTATTGATACCTAATACCAA
>NZ_MIIZ01000899.1:0-2071 GCF_001743005.1 Shigella sp. FC1967
CTCAAATTAAATCCTCAGTAGCTTCTCACTCTTTTTGTTTGTAAGATTATATTCTCTTAGTTTATTCGCAATAGCGGTATGAGAAATACCTAAGCGTTTTGCTAATTTACGTGTACTCGGATAATCACGGTATAAACGCGTTAAAATCGAAGCTTCAAAGCGTTTTGTCATTTCATCTAACGAACCTTCTAATAGATTCTCATCAAACAATGTTTCACCTGTATGCTCAGGTAACGTAATATCTTGAACACGCAATGTATTTCCAGTTAATTGAGCCATTGCTTGATAAACAGTATTCCGTAATTGGCGAATATTACCAGGCCAAGAATATTGCATTAAATAATTTGAGAAGTCAGCAGAAATGGACGGAACACCCATATTTTGTTCTTGGCAGTACTGATTAATAAAAAGAGTAGTCAACGGAATGATATCGTCTTTTCTTTCCCTTAATGGCGGTAATATGAGTGTTAATACGTTCAAGCGGTAATAGAGATCTTCTCTAAATAATCCCTTTTGTACTAATTCCCACAAGTTTTTCTGAGTAGCACAAATAATACGCACATCTACATTAACTTCTTCTTCTTCACCTACTCTACGGAACGTGCCATCATTTAAAAAAACGTAGAAGTTTGATCTGCATTTGCGGCGACATTTCACCTATTTCATCAAGTAAAACAGTGCCACCATTAGCTTGCTCAAAAAAGCCTTTTTTCCCTTCAAGAGCATTAGGATAAGCACCCGCTGCATAGCCAAATAATTCACTTTCAACAACATCATCAGGCATTGAAGCGCAATTTAAGCCAAGAAAGGGATACCTTAAACGGTTACTTAATAAATGGCAGGCTTTTGCTAATAAATCCTTCCCTGTCCCTGTTTCACCCACTAATAACAATGGATCATTCATTATTGCCATTTTCTTTGCGCGAGTAACAAGTTGCTTCATTTTAGGCGTTACGGCAATAATTTGGTCAAATCCACTTTGATCGTTAGCCACTAATTTAGGGTGATCATAAATAATGTCATGATATTTCAATAAAACAAAAGCCCCAACACAATGGTTATATTGGTTATCGTCTGTCAATTTAATTGGGACTATTTCCATCTCAAAATTCTGTTTTTTCACAGTAATAGGCACCATTTGAATAAAGTGCTCTTTTTGCTCTAAAAAACGATGAATATTAAAATTTGGAATTAATTGGTTAAATGTCTTCTCAGAGTGATCATCTGGAGATAAACCAAAAAGCAGTCTTGTCGCAGGGTTAAGTAACTTAACCTTAGCCTTGGTATCAATAGAAAAAACAGGTACAGGGACAGATTCTAATAATGTCCAAATTGCACGATGTTCTTGCTCTGATGGCATAAATGCAACAGTACGCACATCAATAACACCATTTATTCGACGTATTTCCGCCATGAGCGGTTGAAAAATATCAAAATCAATCTGAGAAAAATTCAGGTAAATAAGACCTATTGGGAATATTTCGATTCCACGTAAATCAATATTTTTTAATACTAGCAGATCTAATAATTCACGGGTTAACCGATGCGATCTTCACAAGTGACCTCTAAACGCATTATAAACCTTCTTAATACTGAGTGACCCTGAACTAATTCTAGATATTATACATAAATATCAACGAAATAAAGAGGCTTGTCAGCAAAGGTTGACACCACTAGCATTTATTTTTACACAATTAAATTAATCTTCTGCTTTTTAAGCAAGACTATTATGCTTTAAATAAACTAAAAAATGGAAATGAATAGGTTTTTATTATTTTTTTTTAGTTCAAAATCGATAAGATGTTCGACATCCTTTAATAAAGGGCTTAATTCTCGACGGATCACCTGTTTGATAGTCTTACATCCATAATCAAAACAAAAAAGGAGATACTTTAATGCGTTTATTGCCCTTTCTTTCTTACCCGACTCAGTGAGATATTCAAAAATTTGGGATATCTCTTTTATTTGAAATGACTTAAGTTGCTTTTGGTATTGCCTCTTTTTAATCTCATTAATCGCTTCACTAATAATAGGGATTAGAATACTGAGTTGATTATCAATAATTGAGATA
>NZ_MIIZ01000900.1:0-2065 GCF_001743005.1 Shigella sp. FC1967
GATTTTATTCCAGAACGTATAAAGTTAAGAAAAAAACGGACCCCATTTTAATGTCAACATTATCAATGAGTTAATGGTAAGACTAATGGTGCACAATAAGGAAGATTATCAATTGCTTATTAATTATTATGTTTTTGGTAAACATTTGCTCAACTTGCAAAATATGACCAGTGTTCAGATACATATATTGGTAAAAAAATTGAAAAAAAGCAGAAGGTATAATTGAAGGTATGTTGATTCTTTCTAGTGTAAATTGAATATTGGTTAAAATAATGCTTTACGATCGTAAAATAGAGATTATGCTAATAACACTTAGAACAATTAAGGTATCAAAGTATAATGTTTAGGATAATTTTTATACTTCAATGATTTTATTTTAAATTTTTTATTCTAGATATTGTTTTAAGTATTGCTAATAGGATGTTTAGCAAATTAAATAGATTAATTTAAACCCAAGGAGTGGAAAATATGTCAACTACATATCCAATTATTTTAGTTCATGGTTTATCTGGTTTTGATGATATCGTCGGTTATCCTTATTTTTATGGTATCGCTGATGCCTTAGAAAAGGATGGCCATAAAGTTTTCACCGCATCTCTTTCTGCATTTAATTCTAACGAAGTTCGTGGTGAACAACTTTGGGAATTTGTGCAAAAAGTTCTCAAAGAAACGAAAGCGAAAAAAGTAAATTTAATCGGTCATAGCCAAGGCCCATTAGCTTGCCGTTATGTTGCTGCAAAACATGCTAAGAGCGTGGCTTCTATTACCTCGATTAATGGTGTAAACCATGGTTCAGAGATCGCCGATTTAGTACGACGTATTATGCGCAAGGATAGTGTGCCAGAATATATTGTTGATGCAGTAATGAAAGCTATTGGTACGATTATCTCTACATTTTCAGGCAATCGTGGCAATCCACAAGATGCCATTGCGGCATTAGAAGCGCTAACAACTGAAAATGTAACCGCGTTTAATAAAAAGTACCCACAAGGGTTACCAGATGTTCGTGGTGGCGAAGGTAAAGAAGTCGTAAATGGCGTTCGCTATTATTCATTTGGTAGTTATATCCAAGGTTTGATTGCTGGTGAAAAAGGTAATTTACTGGATCCTACTCATGCAGCAATGCGTGTCTTAAGTGCATTTTTTACTGAGCGTGAAAATGATGGCTTGGTAGGTCGTACAAGTATGCGATTAGGTAAGCTGATTAAAGATAATTATGCTGAAGATCATCTGGATATGGTAAATCAGGTTGCTGGATTAGTAGGGCGTGGTGAAGATATCATTGCTATTTATACCAACCATGCGAAATTCTTAGCAAGTAAAAAACTTTGATTATCCTGAATACTTATTGTAGATAACTCAGGTACGAATGGCTCTAATCGTTTTAGAGCATTTTGATTTTAACTATTATTGTTTAATATCTTTATTGACGCTGACAGAAATAGCATAGCCTAATAAATAAAGAGCTTGCTCTAGACTATCTACTTTTGAGGTTTGATTAATTTCAAGTAAACGCTCTATTTGTGCACTTGTTAAATTCATCTTTCTTGCAAGATCAGATTTTTTTGTCTTTGTTTCTAACATTGCATTATGTAACGCAATTTTTAAACAGCTAATAAGCGGTAAGTAGACAATAAAATCACCAGGTTGTGCTTTAGATGGCGCTGGAATAGGCTGTTTGCTCGCAATAAATTCTTCAAGACCTACATGTAAAATATCAGAGGCTTCTAGTTCAATATCATCTTTGGTATAAGCAACAGCGTGTATATTATCAAAATCACGGTAGGTAATTTCGTAAGTTTCACTTTCTTCATCAAAATGAGCGACGGCTGGATAGTTGAACATAAATAACCTTTTATAAAGTTGAAAACGAGATTTAATGAAAATGAAATTACACAATATAGTGTGTTCTCAAAATTCCTGTGTATAGTATCAAAGTGAAACTTTATTTATCTATTTGATATTAAATAGTATATTAAAGATTAAAGCATATTTATCAAAATTTATCTTCATTTCTTGCTAATGTAAGACAGAGTGAGGTAAATAGCATATTGCTTGTTGATTG
>NZ_MIIZ01000901.1:0-2064 GCF_001743005.1 Shigella sp. FC1967
ATAATAAAAAATCACTTAATAAACTTATTAATATTTACTTTAATAAATTATAAATAAATTACATTTAAAATTAAGGTTATTTATTTACTTTAAATAACCAAAATTAAAATAATTTATTTGTTTTTGAAATATTTATTCGATGTGTAAACTACTATATTTATCTTTTATTATTCAATTGCGATTTAATACTACTAATTTAATACTGATAATTTCACATAGGCAAAAAAAATGCTTCATTACTGAAGCCATTTCTATACTTATTTTTTATTGACAATTTTTTATAGCATTACTTTTCTGGCATTTGTGGCATCGGTCGACGGAATCGACGTGTGATCCACACCATATAGAGTAAACCAATGGCGCCCCAAACAAGACCTAACTCCATAGACCCTGGTTCAAGGTTTATCCACAATACCCCCATTGTCGCAGCACCAATGATAGGTAATATCAGGTAATTAATGTGATCCATTAATCCTTTATTACGACGCTCACGAATATAGAATTGTGAAATAACAGACAGATTCACGAAAGTAAACGCAACTAATGCACCAAAGTTAATTAATGCTGTTGCCGTCACTAAATCAAAGAACACCGCACCTAAGGCTAAGAAACCCACTAATAGCACGTTAAATGCAGGTGTACGCCATTTAGGATGTACGTAACCAAATGTCTTCTCTGGGAATACGCCATCGCGACCCATAACATAAAGTAAGCGAGCAACACCTGCGTGAGCCGCCATACCAGATGCTAATACCGTCACACATGAGAACACTAAAATAATAGACTGGAATAAAGCACCCGCAACATACAGCATTATTTCAGGTTGTGACTCTTCTGGATTTTTGAATCGTGAAATATCTGGGAAATACAATTGTAAAAAGTAAGAAACGGCAATAAAGATGATCCCACCAATCAACGCGGTTAAGAAAATCGCTTTAGGGATCACTTTACCTGCATTTGGCGTCTCTTCAGACAATGTGCTGATACCATCAAATCCTAAGAATGAGAAACAGAGTATTGTCGCTCCTGTGATCATAGGTATCAATTCAGCATCAACGGATGCAAACGGTCTAAAGGTCCATAACTCCCCTACACCTTCACCGTTATAAACACCGTGAATAAGTAATCCAACAAACACAACCATTACTGCAACTTGCACAATAACAATTGCTGTATTTAAGTTAGCAACAACGTTAATACCACGTAGGTTAAAGAACGTCATTAAAGCCACTAAAGCAAATACAAAGATCCACGGTTCAACGCCCGGGAATATTGCTTGTAAATAGATTTTCGCCAATAAGATATTGATCATTGGCATAAATAAATAGTCGAGTAAAGATGACCATCCCACCATAAAGCCAACATAAGGACTCATGGATTTTTGAGCATAAGTATACGCAGAGCCTGCTGAAGGAAAACGCTTAACTAATTTTCCATAGCTCACCGCTGTAAATAAAATTGCAATTAACGCAATCGCATACGAGGTTGCTACGTGACCATTCGTAATGCCAGAAACGATACCAAATGTATCGAAAATAGTCATAGGCTGTAAAAAAGCAAGCCCCATCATGACTACTTGCATTAGCGTCAAGGTTTTACGTAATTGAACTCGATTGTTAGCACCAGTTTGGTTAGTGCCGATAGAGGAGATGACGTTATCTGACATTAGCGAACCCTCCCATAACTTCGGTTTGAGTATTAGATAAACTCAACCGACAGTTACTGGGAAGACTTCGCATCTGCCTATAAACAGAATAGAATGAAGTTTTTAAGGATGTGTATGTGTTTAGGAGACGCCGTGCTCCGTAGTCATCATTGCCCGCAGTGCCGCTAGGCCCGACTGCGAAAGAGAATAATTGTACCATATTAGCATTCCTCTATCATGACAACCCTTTCTCTAAGGGGCTGGCTGCTAATCAAATTATGTTATCTATTCAGACTCAAATGAATCTGACCTCTTGGTGTAGTAATAAGTAAAAATGCAAAAAAAAACCGATGCACTTTAAACGCATCAGTCATATTTTTAGTGGGCGCATTTTGCACGTCTCAGACTTAAAATAGCAA
>NZ_MIIZ01000902.1:0-2039 GCF_001743005.1 Shigella sp. FC1967
AGGACATATTTTAAAGAATAAAAGGTCGCTATAATTACAAGGAAAGATAGCATCCCCCCCATACCTTATCTTATTCTAATTGACGTTTCTCTTATTTGGTCAGTCTCTTTTATATACCCGAATTATGGATTATTAACCACGGAGGGAAACGGACCAGCAACCAAGGATGGTTTATCTTTTCAATAACAATGCCTCTTTTTTATTTACTCTCTATTTCATACTTATTCTGTGATAAATATAGGTAGTATTACGCAACATCAAATAAGAATAATGATTATCCTTGAATAAAATAAGGCTCTGCTTATTTTAAATTCATCAAACAGAGCCTTATCGTTATAATACTTATTTTATTGTAGTTGCTTATTCAGCATCTTTACCATAACTTGGAGAACGGGGACCATATAGAATACCGTTTGCATTTCCGGCTGAAAGCAAACGTACACTTGTTATGCCCGCGATTTGGTAGCTTTTATCTGATACCGTATTCACAATTTGATTCACAACAGCCGAAACCAATATTCCGATTAAACTACCTGACGAACCTTCAGTTTCTGTACTTGATGCCGTTGCAGAACCACTCCACAACACGCCACCATGACGAAGATCAACAAGCTTTGCAGTAACAGTCACTCGCGTATCACTAGAAATAATTTTATATGACGTTCCAAATTCTATGATATCTAAGTATAAAACAGCATCAGCACCAAAGATTTCACGTAGTTTATTAGGACTTACTGCATGAATATCTCCAGCCATGGATAAACCATTTTGCTTAAATGTCTCTTCAACAACAGCAACAGGGAAAACATAATATCCCGCTTCTGCCAAAGGGTATGTCACTTGAGATAAGAAACTGTGCTCCGCTCCGACTTCCGTTGTGTGGTTTTGAGGTACTAAGACTAAAATGCTTTTTGGCTTACTCTGTTTAAATGCAGTGTAATCTGTTTTAACTGGCTGAGCACATCCCGTTAATACCAACGCAAAAGCCAAGCAAATTAAAGTGAATAAGCGGCTCATTTTTGTATTCCTTTATTTTTCATCAGGCGATCCATAAATTCCGCTGATTCAGGGTAAAGTACTTTTTCTTCATTAAATTCGGCCATCGCTAGATCTAATGCCCCCGTCGCACTATATAACATCCCTAAATGCGCATGTAATCCTGGTGGAATACCTAATGATTTAGCACGAGAAAGCTCAATACTTTTCTTCAATGCATCAATTTGTGCTTGAGGATCACTTTCACTTTGTTGATAGTGCTGATATACCACTTGTTGATAACTGTCCCAGTTATAAAGTGGTTTAGAGCCACTAGCGCAGCCCGTCAGTAATAATGCCCCAAAAATAAGGCTTATTAATGATTTAGACATCGTTATATCCTTATAAATATAGATTATTTTGAAGGCTGCCAAGCATTACTCTCAATACCTGCGACTAAGTTATTAACGGCTTCACGGATCGCGAGATCAAGGACTTTACCGTTAAGTGTTGAGTCATAGCTGGCTGTACCACCAAACCCAATAATTTCACGGTTAGAAAGCTCGTATTCACCCGCTCCTTGAGATGAAAATACCACTTCTGATGTATTCACATTCACAACGTTTAAATTCACTTTTGCGTAAGCAACTTGTGTTTTACCGCGACCTAAAATACCGAATAATTGACGATCACCGACTTCTTTACGACCAAATTCTGTCACATCGCCTGTGATCACATAAGTAGCGCCTTTCAATTGTTGGCTTTGCCCTTTAATACCCGCTTCTTCTTTTAATTCAGATAAATTGGCTCTGTCTAATACATTAAAACGCCCTGTTTGTTGCAAATGCGTCATTAAAATAGTTTTAGATTGATTTCCTAATCTATCCACGCCATCAGAGAATATTCCATTCATATAACTAGAACGGTTATCAAACTTACCAATAGAAATAGCGCTCTTAGTACCTGTATACGTTGTGTTATAGGTTGCAACTTTAGCAACATCTAAAGAGCGTGAAGATTCTGATGCACATCCTGCTAGTAATGAAGCAGAAATCATAATCAAA
>NZ_MIIZ01000903.1:0-2025 GCF_001743005.1 Shigella sp. FC1967
TTTTTTGAACAAATTAATGTTCAAACCACCACACAAACCACGGTCGGTCGAAACAACCAGGTACCCGACACGTTTAACTTCACGCTCTTCGAGGTATGGATGTTTATATTCCAGATTCCCTAACGCAAGGTGACCAATCACACTGCGCATGGTTTCTGCATAAGGACGGCTGGCTGCCATGCGTTCCTGCGTTTTACGCATTTTCGACGCGGCGACCATCTCCATCGCTTTAGTGATCTTCTGTGTGTTTTGCACACTGGCGATCTTCGAACGTATCTCTTTTGCGCCGGCCATTTCTGCTTCTCCTCATGAACCAGACGGCCTAATGTTTAATTATTAGGCCGAATAGTTATTACCAGGACTGAGTCGCTTTGAAGTTTTCTAGCACGCCTTTCAGCTTCGCTTCGATTTCTTCGTTATAAGTACCAGTCTGGTTGATTTCTTTCAATAAATCAGCATGTTCACGAGAGGCATAAGCTAATAAAGCCGCTTCAAATGGCACAACTTTTGAAATTTCAACATCTTCCAGATAACCACGTTCTGCTGCAAACAGTGATAAAGACTGTTGTGCGACAGACATTGGTTCGTACTGTTTCTGTTTCAGCAATTCAGTCACTTTCTGACCATGGTTCAATTGTTTACGGGTAGCATCATCCAGATCTGAAGCGAACTGAGAGAATGCTGCCAGCTCACGATACTGCGCAAGTGCAGTACGGATACCACCAGAAAGTTTCTTCATGATCTTAGTCTGAGCTGCACCACCAACACGAGATACAGAGATCCCCGGGTTAACAGCTGGACGAATACCTGCGTTAAACAGGTTAGATTCTAAGAAGATCTGACCATCGGTAATAGAGATTACGTTCGTAGGAACGAATGCAGAAACGTCCCCTGCTTGCGTTTCGATAATCGGTAACGCAGTCAGAGAGCCGGTTTTACCTTTAACTTCACCATTAGTGAAAGCTTCTACATACTCAGCATTAACACGAGCAGCACGCTCCAGTAAACGGGAGTGCAGGTAGAAAACGTCACCAGGGTATGCTTCACGTCCAGGTGGACGACGAAGTAATAGTGAAATTTGACGATATGCGACAGCCTGTTTAGACAGGTCATCATAAATAATCAGGGCATCTTCACCACGGTCACGGAAATATTCACCCATTGCGCAACCAGAATAAGGTGCTAAGTATTGCAGCGCTGCTGATTCTGATGCAGAAGCAACAACAACAATGGTGTTTTCTAATGCGCCATGTTCTTCTAATTTACGAACAACGTTCGAAATAGTAGACGCTTTCTGACCGATAGCGACATAGATACATTTAATGCCAGAGTCGCGTTGGTTGATGATCGCATCGACAGCCAGAGCAGTTTTACCTGTTTGACGGTCACCGATGATCAATTCACGCTGACCACGACCAATTGGGATCATGGCATCGACGGATTTGTAACCTGTTTGTACAGGCTGATCAACGGATTGACGGTCGATAACACCAGGAGCAATCATCTCAACAGGTGAGAATCCATCATGCTCTACTGCACCTTTACCATCAATCGGCTCACCCAGTGTGTTTACCACACGGCCAAGCAGACCACGCCCAACAGGTACTTCCAGAATACGACCTGTACATTTAACTTTCATGCCTTCTGCTAAGTCAGCATAAGGACCCATCACAACCGCACCAACAGAGTCGCGCTCTAAGTTCAGTGCGATAGCGAAACGGTTACCCGGCAGTGCGATCATCTCACCCTGCATAACTTCGGCTAAACCGTGGATACGAATGATACCGTCACTAACGGATACAATCGTACCTTCATTGTGAGCTTCACTCACTACATTGAACTGAGCAATGCGCTGCTTGATCAGTTCGCTGATTTCAGTGGAATTCAGTTGCATATGCTCCAGTCCCCTTAAGACTGCAAGACGTCTGTTAATCGCTCTAAACGGCCACGAATACTGCCATCGATGACGAGGTCACCAGCGCGTATAATCATGCCTGCGATAACAGACTTATCAATTTTGCAATT
>NZ_MIIZ01000904.1:0-2013 GCF_001743005.1 Shigella sp. FC1967
AGAACAGGTTTTTTTTAATTCTGGTATTAACATGTTATTGTTAGGGCTGTTAGGAATATTCTTAGTTGTTGTTAATAATAGAGATAAAATATCAAATAAATTTTATGCTCAGTGATAAAAATAGAGGAAGAATTGTATTTTTAATGTGCAATTTGCATTTTTTTAATCTTTAGACGCATAAAACTATTGCTATTAAACTTGTCTCATGCGTTAATGAGTAAGGCCTCAATACAGACCTGATTTATGATTGACATTCTAAGTTAATGAGTTTTAAACAGCATCGCTTTTTGACCGTTTTCTTCATGTGTGCCCATAAGTTATAGGTAGTTCAGGCCAGTAGATGCCGAGAAGGCAACGTTTTATTGATATATAGGAAAGTCACATGTCTGACAAAATGAAAGGTCAAGTTAAGTGGTTCAACGAGTCTAAAGGCTTTGGTTTTATTACTCCAGCAGACGGAAGCAAAGACGTATTCGTTCACTTTTCTGCCATTCAAGGTAACGGTTTCAAAACTCTGGCTGAAGGTCAGAACGTAGAATTCACAATTGAAAACGGTGCAAAAGGTCCAGCAGCTGCTAACGTAACAGCTCTGTAATTTAAAGCCTTTTAAAAATTTTCTCAAGCCTGTCACCTTATGGTGGCAGGCTTTTTCTTTATGGGTAAAATAAAGAAAAAGAGAATGATAATATTTATCAGGAGTGAAAATGCAGGTTAATGATAACGTTGTTGTGAAAACAGATGGTAGTGATGATCGTGAAGGGACTATCCTACTTATTGAAGAATTTAATGAAGGTATAATGTATTTAGTATCACTTCCTGAATATCCAAAAGGCATTTGGTTTTTTAATGAAAAAGAGGGCGGTGAAGGAACATTTGTTAGACCAATACAGCAAAAGTGACTGACGTTTAGATACTGTTCATTTACATTTTTAAATCAATTTCTTATACTTTTGCCAATTTTAGTTAAGAGGAAACACCTATGGATACACAAAGTTGTAGGTTAATGATAAACCCATTAACAGAGAATAATGTTATTCAAAATAACAGGTAAGCTGTTTTCTTCACTAAAACTGCTTACCATCTTGGTGGGCAGTGCGTTGTAATATTCTTTTCTTATATATTCCTATTTGCACATCCCTAAATGATTTCCCTTATACCGCTAAAACAAGCAGGGTAATTTCATGTGCTATATTTTTTTCTCTTTGTTTCCTCCACCTAACCTGATGAATTAATTTCAATATTCTTAATTATCAGAGCAAAATTTTCATATCGATTTTAATCATCATGTGGAGGAAAGAAACATGACGATGACGCCTTATATTTTAAATCTCGTGATTGCAATGTGTCTGGGTGCTTTGATTGGTGCCGAACGTCAATGGCGACAACGAATGGCTGGTTTAAGAACAAATGCATTAGTTGCAACCGGCGCGGCTGTTTTTATTTTAAGTTCAATAGAAACTTCCCCAGATAGCCCTGGCCGGATCGCGGCTCAAGTTGTCTCAGGTATTGGATTTCTGGGTGCGGGTGTGATCATGCGTGAAGGAATGAATATACGTGGACTTAATACAGCCGCAACACTCTGGTGTTCAGCAGCAATTGGCGTGTTATGTGGCTTAGGTTTATATCAATTGGCGACCATAGCAACACTTCTTATTCTTTGTGCAAATATTTTGCTACGAGAAGCTGCTCAGCGGATCAATGCTCAGCCACAACATCAAGCAATAGATCTTGAGCAACGTTACTCAATACGAATTATTTGTCATGAAGAAGATGAAGTTTTAGTAAGAACACTCATTTTACAAGCCATAAATGGATTACATGTTCGATTACAGTCTTTAAGCAGTGCTGATACATTGATGCCTAGTCAGTTGGAGGTTTGTGCAGAATTACTGGCAACACCTGTTGAACAAAAGGCACTCATTTTACAAGCCATAAATGGATTACATGTTCGATTACAGTCTTTAAGCAGTGCTGATACATTGATGCCTAGTCAGTTGGAGGTTTGTGCAGAAT
>NZ_MIIZ01000905.1:0-2005 GCF_001743005.1 Shigella sp. FC1967
AGGTAAATCTGCTGCATAAATTACCCGTCCCTGATAAAGCCTCGCAGGAAGCGACCTCATCACCAACATCGCCATTGTTTACTCAACTATTACAAAAAACGCTAAAGCGAGATAAAGGCAACTCATAATGCATCAGTGTGTCACTTTTTTTAACGCATTAAAGCGTTGGCGTCTCTTCGCTAGTGTGCTGGTTGTACTTTTGTTACCTACCAGTGCGTTTTGCCCAATTTCCGGGTGTTATTACACAGCCTTTACCGGGTGGTGGTCAAAGTTGGTCATTACCCGTACAAACATTAATCTTCATTACCGCGTTGGGATTTATTCCTGCTGTTTTGCTGATGATGACAAGTTTTACTCGGATTATTATTGTCCTTGGATTACTACGTAATGCGTTAGGTACACCTTCTGCACCACCAAACCAAGTGGTTCTGGGTTTGGCGTTATTTATGACTTTTTTCATTATGGCACCCGTTTTTGATAAAATTTATCAAGATGCCTATATGCCATTTACTGAAGATCAAATTACCTTTGAGCAAGCCTTAGAGAATGGCGCAAAACCTTTGCGTCAGTTTATGATGCAACAAACGCGTGAAACTGACTTGGCTCTGTTTGCCCGTCTTGCCGATGCACCCGCGTTTGAAACGCGCGAAAGTGTACCTATGCGTATTTTGGTACCCGCTTATATTACGAGTGAGCTAAAAACTGCCTTTCAAATCGGTTTTATGATTTTTATTCCTTTTCTAATTATCGACTTAGTGGTTGCCAGTGTGTTGATGGCGCTAGGTATGATGATGGTGCCCCCTGCCACTGTTTCATTGCCATTTAAACTCATGCTATTTGTTTTAGTCGATGGTTGGCAATTAATACTGGGCTCGCTTGCACAAAGCTTTTTTAATTAGCGTAGAGGTAACGTCATGACACCAGAATCCGTCTTAGCTCTAGGTACTGAAGCGATGAAAATCGCTTTATCGCTCGCAGGCCCTCTTTTATTGTCCGCGCTGGTAACGGGTCTTGTGATCAGTATGCTGCAAGCTGCAACGCAGATAAACGAAATGACATTATCGTTTATTCCAAAAATTCTTGCTGTATTAGCCGCTATTTTAGTTGCAGGCCCTTGGATGCTAAGTTTGCTTGTCGATTATATGCATAACTTATTTACAGGCATTCCAGGGATGATTGGTTAATAGCAATGATAACCCTGACCAGTGAAATGCTTAACGGCTACATTAGTGATTTTTTCTGGCCATTTGTGCGGATCCTCGCCCTTTTTAGTACTGCGCCGCTATTTAGTGAAAAGCAAACACCTAAAAAATTCCGTATTGCCCTCGCTTTTTTAGTGACGGCATTAGTCGCACCAGGTTTACCGCAAAGTCATGTACCGTTATTCTCGCTTATTGCCTTTTGGATTTTGGTGCAACAAATTTTGATTGGTACCATTCTAGGGTTATCAATGCAATTGGCATTCGCTTCTGTTCGTCATGCGGGTGAAGTGATTGGTTTACAGATGGGGCTTTCATTCGCCACTTTTGTCGATCCATCAGGTGGCCCTAACATGCCTATTCTCGCACGTATTTTTAATATGCTAACAATGCTATTATTTATGGTCTTTGATGGTCATTTATGGCTATTATCTATATTAGTTGATACTTTCTATGTTGTTCCTATTGAAAATCAGACTTTTAACTCATTAGGCATACTAACTTTAGTTCAAAGTGGTGGCACTATATTTATTAACGGTATGATGTTAGCCATGCCATTAATTACCCTACTCCTTGTTTCTTAACCTTTCATTAGGTATTCTAAACCGTATGACACCACAGCTTTCTGTCTTTGTTAGTGGGTTTTCCTCTTACGCTGACTATCGGTATGTTAGCATTATCCATGATCATGCCTGCATTACCTGTGTTTGAAAATCAGACTTTTAACTCATTAGGCATACTAACTTTAGTTCAAAGTGGTGGCACTATATTTATTAACGGTATGATGTTAGCCATGCCATTAATTA
>NZ_MIIZ01000906.1:0-2005 GCF_001743005.1 Shigella sp. FC1967
CCCCGCATAGTGCATTACTAATGCGTGATGAAAAATCCTTCCATTCTGGACTGTTCCGGTAGTCATCCTGTCCAGTTGCTTGTTCCTGGCTGGTCGATGCGAATTGATTGAGAGCATCCGGGCACGAAGAGCAGACCCCGATACCTTCCACTCTATTCACGCGAAGCCAGTGACACGGTTGACCGTTTTCAACACAAGCGTGATCATCGGTGCATCCGCACCCTATACATTTAGCAGTGAGCATAAGCGCCTCCCCAAGTAAATTAACAACATCATAGTATCATTATGTGATACTGTAAATATTAAAAAGAAAGCGGCCATAGCCGCCCTTCCGAAGTAATTTTCCTTTAGTGGTTGTCTTGGCCCTGTTTCCAAGCGACGAATGCCTGCACTAGCGGTACGCCATCATCACTCAAGGCATTCCCTTCTATCCATCCGCCTCGTATGACGACAGACTGCCCTGATTCCAAGCCAAAAGGTTCCCACTCAGAAGCCACAGGGGAACCGTCCACCAGCAGGTCGAGATCTTCAATCCATTTATCCCGGCCATCCAGAGTTTTCCAAACTGAGTCATCGACCCAAAAGGCCTTGATTTGTTCTGGTGTGGCATTGGTCCAATCGTTGTCTTTCCCGTCAGCAAGTGAAAGTACAGAGTCAACCGTTTGCTGCCAGTTCGGCCAATCTTCTTCGACAACAACGCAAGTAAGCGAGCTCTTGCCATTTGCTCTGCGGCCATCATCAACCTTCCGGATCAGCCTTTCCAGTGTCGCCAGCTCCTCATCGCAGAGCACGGCCTGTGCATCGCTTATCTTTGCCACGAAGTAACGTGCTTCAAGCATCGACATAATTATTTTCCTCCCCAGGGCACAAGTTTTGTTGAATAGCCAAGCATTAGTGGGTGCTTCGGGTCCCCCGAACCAGTCACGCCAAATGCCAATACCGGCTTCCCAGATGCAACGAGCTGCTCTAAAAGCCTGTCCAAATGAACATGCAAAGACTTAGGCAGCTTAGTTCGGCTCCCCCAGCAGGGCACCAAGACATCAGCATCCCGAATAATCCTTTCCAAGTGGATTTCATTTTCAGGCCCGACAGGATCAACCGCCGTAGCCAGCTCTCGAACGTCTGTCGCCCGAAAAGCAAAAGCATTACCGACTATGAATCGCCTCCCTCCGTTGACCTTGGTAAACCCTATCCACTTTCTGACCGTGTGATCGTCCTCGGTGGCCGTGGCCGTAGAGCCGTTTACACCAAAATAACCGAACACAAGGCCTTCGGGTTGCACATCCCTTTCCAGACGGTATCTGTACATGCCGCACTTGCTGATAATTGCACTCAAAATGTCACCTCTTTTTGAATGAAAAACGCCCTTTCACAGTTGCATTTTTTAATGCTGTGATAGGATAAAAGTGTAAGTTGAAAAGGAGAGATGACCATGAAACATGTACTGAATATCGCGCTGATGGCTGTTGTTGTACTTGGCCTGGCTATGCTTGAGGCCACCAACTGGGGTTACGCAGTGCTGGCTATCCCGGCAGTGATTTGGGCCAAGCCGGTGCTCAACCTTCTGCACAAACTGCCGGTTCTGGCTGCTGCTTTTTGGATTCTGGTTGCTGTTTTCGCGTGGCAAGCGGCACTTGTCGGAGCTATTTTTTATGGGTTGCTTGTCGCTCCCAAGGAGCCTGTTCAGCAACAGCATAAAGGTGGTCGCCGCAAGAACAAGAAAAGCTCTCCCTGCATGAGTGGTACTTTTGGGTATGACTATGAGACTGGGGAACTGTTGAGCTGCTAATATCAAGGTCATTTCTCCTCAGCCTTCCTGATGGGCGCTCTCAGCGCTCTCAGGACAGCTTCTTCAAGAGCTGCGGCCCCTGCCCTATCACGTCGCTTTGTTAATGCCCCATATTGCTTCCTGATGGGTAGCATCAGCTCTTCGAGTTCATTGCGCTTCCTATCGTCGGCTTCAAGTTTCTCGCTTCGCGCCAAGGCTTCGGCTTGCTCGCTTTTT
>NZ_MIIZ01000907.1:0-2003 GCF_001743005.1 Shigella sp. FC1967
TATCTTTATTTTTATCTAAAATTGCAATTCCAATATTTTTTGCAGAATCATTTTCTGACAATTTTAAATAGTGTATTATCTTGACTATCAGTATCCCCTTTAAAGGTCACTTTCACTCCCGTTGTAAATACACCACAATCCGTTAAATTAAGCGTAAATTTTATCGGTTCTGTTGTTTTGTTTTGCTTAAGATCTTTCGTTCCCCATACTCCCAAATCTACAAATTTATTCATGGATTCAGGGCTTACTCTACATGTGTTTGCAACAATATTTGCTTTTATAACAATATTGGTATTTGCCAATTCAGCTTTTGCGCTTTGAACGAGAAATATTAAACACCCGACCACTAAAAAGAGTAACCATAATAAAGAGCGTATTATCTTGTTACTATAAAATAATTCATTCATGATATGAGCCTATATAAATTAAGGGAAATCGACTCTTAGAAAACCACTCGATGTCACAGCCCCTTCTGTCGGTGTTTTACCATCAATGCTGACAGGATACACATTGATGGTAACATTAGAGTCAGAATTCCCATTTAGTTTAAAAGGAATGAAACTGGATAAATCATTAGGGGTTAATTCCGCACCATTCGCGTTCGCAATAATAAATCCAACACTTTTATTAGTAGACACTATTGCATTACCCTGCACAGAATCGGCTTGTAAGCGCATCGTTAAATCGGCACTGGCATCTATATTGTCACATTGAATACTTAAGTTACGGGAAATTGTATTTACACCTTCGGCTTTTTTCCCCGCTTCTTTAAAACTTGATGCAGGAATATTATCAAAATCAATATTTAACACTTGACCTGAATTAATAACACAAGATTGTGGTACAGATATCGAAAGATTTAAAAATAACTGAGTGATCACAGCTTGTTTTGTGGCGCAATTTTGGGGTTGGCAAAACCCAAATTCACCAACAAAAATATTTTTTACATAAGTACCAGAAATAATCGCTTTATCAATTTTTATTCGGGTCTGATATTTTCGTGTGGATACAACCCCTTCTTCACCTTCTTTATAAGAACGCGGGCCACAAGTAGAACTTAAAGTAGGCACATTATAAGGTACATAAATTGTTCTACAATTATTTGTCATCCTTAAAGCCACTGAAATGTAATCATCTATTCTTGAGTATACCCAATCATTATTACTCGTATTTGCAGTAGGAATATTGCCATTAGAATATGTTGCCCAAGTTTGTCCTTGACCTGCATTCCAGCGTAATGTGGTTCGATTTGTTAAACTAATATCAGAAGCATCTTTAGTGATCCCTACCTTATTTTCATTTTTTGTTAACTGTCCACTTAGTGTTGAAATTTCATTAGCATTACAACCACTGATACAGCTAACAGCAATAGCACTATTTGAAGCAATGGCTATTATTGTAAATAATAATATTCTCATCATAATAAAACCCATTCAGTTGCTATTTATCTGATTGACACGTAGAAGAAATAAAATAAATCCCTTTCTCTTTAGATAATTTATCGTTAATTTCATAATTAAATGCACATTGTTGATCTTCCTGTCTTCCCCATTTGGCTTTTAATTTCCCTATCGGTGCTAATCCAGAAATAAAAAACATTACCGTTATCACCAACGATCCCACTCACAGAACGTTCTTCATCGACAACCATTGCACCAAATGGAATAATCGCACCATTTTGTTTCTTTAAATTGACTATCGCTCGATAACCGATAATTTGTTTTAAAATCAGCCTGTACTAAGGCTCCTTTAGTAGGAATAACATTCATAATTGCATTTTCTAATTCAACATTCTCACCTAATGAATTAATATCTAAAGAAACACGATTATTCTTATAAATAGAGGCATAAGGTAAAACAGCATATCCTTTACTGTTAGTTAATATACCATTAGCATTCTCTACTCTAATATTATTAGCATCATTTGCTTTTAATAAGAATATTTGTATCACCTAAAGGTTGACTTAACGTTATTTCCACCAGAATGTGCAACCACTCCACCA
>NZ_MIIZ01000908.1:0-1987 GCF_001743005.1 Shigella sp. FC1967
TAAATTATTTTTTATGATTGTGGCGTTTTTTGTTTATTGGATCGTAAGAATAAGGTTCAGTGTTCTCTTTATCTTTTTGTTTAATAACGTTTTTTTGTTTTTTTCTGTTAACAAATCTTAGGTTTCTTTTTTCTATTGTGATTTTCACTCAAATTTTTTGCTTTAAGGTAAAAATGGAATTATCAAAAGAAAGGAAATTACTCAATGAAGATAGAAACAAAAGAAGAACGTTTGCAAAAAATTATGCAAGGGGAGAAAGACGCTTTAGCACTTGAGCCGCCTTCTTATAGTGTACAGTCGCAAGCTGTGATTGATGCCGATGTGAAAATTGAGTTTAATCAGCTTAAATCATCCCCTGAAGAGCCTGATAACGAAGTCAAAATGAATCGAGTTATCGAGTATGAAGTGATTATAACAGGGATAGAGCTGCGGCTGGCTGAATGGCGTACAAGCCCGAAAGGTATTTTGATATTACCTAATAATAAAGATGTTTACATCTCAATTGTTGACGACAATAAAACGAAAATCTCTTTAACGGGTAATCGTAATGGTGTGGCATCATTGCAGTTGATATTAAAAGATGAAGATGATGAAAGTATTGTGTATTACGCAACGCCAATACAAATACGTGTAACCCCTTCCAAGCCAAATCCTAATAATGATTGTGCGGCCTCTAATTGTGAGACCTTTTATGATTTACTGACAATACGCTCGGAATCTATGCAATGGCCAAGTAAATGGGATAATGTCTCTAAAAGTTTTGTTGTGCATTTACAAGATAAAGAAGGTGAGGATGTTTCAAATAAAGAGGTAAATCTTGTTTATGACGTTGAAAACAGCACATTAATGAGTGAACCCGAGATTTATAATTCTGATGGTGAAATGTCGAATGCTAGCAAGACAAATAAATACGGTATCGCGAATTTTAAAGTCAAATTTAAAAAGAGTGAGCCTAAACAAATAGCCATTTTTTATGCAGAGGTTAAAAGTAGTGAAGATCCGTTAGAATCGCTGAAATCAAGAGATTACTATGTTGAAATGACAACGGAGAAATTACCCTCTCCGAAAGTCCCTGCAACATTAAATGGTATTTTAAGCTATCACGCTGAAAATTATTTGCGTTAATGCGAACCTAATTTTAGGTCGTGATATTAGTGAAAGCACACAAGTTGGTTTCTATTTTAATGATCAGCTTAAGATGTTGCCATGTACTGACAAGTCCGCTGTTTCGGTAAGATTGGAAAATCAATTATTAACTAATGGTATTCATTACATCTCATTTTTTACTGTTGATATCTTCGATAATGTTTGTTTTTCTCGACGTGAACGAATTATTATTGATAACTCTCTAACAGGAGAATGCAGTAAACAAATTAAAAATATTGCACCTAAACCTTGTATTAGCGTCACCATTCCGCAAATTTGATCGTTACTTTAATTCCATCAATATTAGGTTAGTTCCTTCTTTGTGCTTACAAATTAAAAATCGTGTATCTCAGATGAATATCCAAAAAATGGTGATCATCTTTAATGGTTATTCTAAAGTCAATGGGAGTGAAAGGACGTTAGTATATCGCTCTACACTTGAAATTTATTCTGATGATCCTCGTTTAGGGAATTTCTTACATAATACAACACCTAATAACGAGCCTATTAACATGGTTGAAATTATTGAGCCTGCATTAGAGAGTATTTTAGCCGATGCATTGCCAAATATTGAAGTAGGGCAACTTGGTATTCAGGTGATGATCTTTGAAAAGACAGGAAATTGTTATCTTTGTGGAGAAAATATGTACACAGTATCTCTGCGTTTACCTTGTGCTTAATACAAATTTATTCTGTTTTCTATTTTAAGAGCACTTTATGTGGCTCTTAGTCTATATAAAATAAATAAGATAATGTTCACTAAACATTCAATTAGTGAGTCATTCGTTTTAACGCAGTGGTTATTTGATAAAATGGTGATAGAGCTAAAAATAAGTTGTAT
>NZ_MIIZ01000909.1:0-16041 GCF_001743005.1 Shigella sp. FC1967
TTATTCAGAGTCGTCCTTTATCCTCACCAATGAGTTATGGAACCTGAAATAACCTATGGAACTCTATTTATATATAGCAATAGAGTAGGCTATTTAAAAACCAAATAAGATTATTATTATGACACATAATCACATTGATGATATTGAGTTGGAGCAGGCTGACATCTCAATATGATGTCTGGACAGCAATCTTAGTCCCTAAAACTGGATTGTTATTCAGAGTCGTCCTTTATCCTCACCAATGAGTTATGGAACCTGAAATAACCTATGGAACTCTATTTATATATAGCAATAGAGTAGGCTATTTAAAACCAAATAAGATTATTATTATGACACATAATCACATTGATGATATTGAGTTGGAGCAGGCTGATAATAAGCAGTCTGAAAAATTTAAGGCTGCTAAAAAAAGTACGTTAGTGAGTGTTTTTGTCAATATCATTTTATCCATTTGCAAATTACAGTTGGGCTTTTTCTCACATTCTCAAGGCTTAATTGCTGATGGTATTCACTCACTTTCTGATCTTATTGCTGACTTTGTTGTTTTAATTGCCAATAAAGGCAGTCAGAAACAACCAGATGCTGATCATCCTTATGGGCATTTTCGTTATGAAAATGCAGCATCACTTATTCTTGGGACAATTTTATTAATTGTTGGTTTAGGTATGGTGTTTTCTGCCATTCATAAAATTATAGATCCATCGACTATTCCTGAAGTTCACAGTGTTGCTTTATATGTGGCTTTACTTGCATTAGCGGCTAAGGAAGGATTATTCCGCTATATGCTCGCTGTTGCAAAAAAAGTGGACTCAAATATGTTAGTCGCAAATGCTTGGCATGCACGATCTGACGCTGCTTCTTCATTAGTTGTTGCGATAGGTATTATTGGAAGTTTGGCTGGATTTAAATTTTTTGACCCATTAGCTGCATTAATTGTCGGACTCTTTGTCGGTCGTATGGGATGGCGTTTCACTTATCAAGCTCTACAAGATTTAATGGACAGAGGGGCAGATGAAGAAACGTTAGAAGAGATCAAACAGATGTTGGTTTCAACACCGGGCGTGCAAGGGGTTCATGATTTAAAAACACGTCGTTCGGGGGATTATTTACTTGTAGATGTACACCTTGAAATTAAAGGTGATCTCACCGTCAATGAAAGCCACGCAATTGTTGTTAATGCACGTAATAAGGTTTTGCAAAATAAACAGATCTTAAGTGTGATGGCTCACGTTGATCCCGCTTAAATTCATTTGAGCATCGATTAAAAAAGGTAATGATAGCTTTTCATTACCTTTTTTGTACCTCAAAAACGCTATTTATCACTTTAGAAATTGACACAGTTTTCTTTTACGTGATTACTCAGCGCGGCAATCAGATTATCTACCGCACATTCAGCCATTGCATAGCGAGTCTCTTTTGTTGCAGAGCCGATGTGTGGAACAGCAACGACATTCTTCATCGTTAATAACGGCGAAGATGAAGATAGAGGCTCTTTTTCAAAAACATCCAGTCCAGCACCCGCGATCTCTTTTTGTTCTAATGCACGAATGAGTGCCAATTCGTCCACCACAGCTCCGCGCCCAGCATTAATCAAATAAGCATCAGGTTTCATTATTGCAAATTGTTTTTGCCCTATTAAATGATGGGTTTCTGATGTTAATGGCAACGTGATACATACGAAATCAGATTGTTGTAATAAGGCTTCTAAAGCGCAATATTTTGCAGAAAATTTATCGTTCACTTCTGGATATTCTGTACGTGAGTGATAAAGAATATTCATATCAAAACCAAAATGCGCACGCTGTGCTAAAGCTTTGCCTATTCTACCCATACCAATAATACCCATGGTTTTATGATGAACATCAGTACCATACCACTCAGAAGTGATACTTTTAACCCATAAGTTTTGTTTAACATTATCAGCAAGTTCAGGAATGCGTCTTGCTACGGCAAGTACTAATCCCATCATGGTATCTGCGACGGTATCTGTTAATACAGTTGGAGTATGCATGAGTTTAATATTACGTTTGGTGAGTGCATCAACGTCAACATTATCATAGCCAACAGAAACCGTTGAAACGGCTTTTAAATGAGGTGCTTGGCGAATAAAATTTTCATCAATATTACCACCCGCGCCAAGTAATCCAGAGGCATTGGCAAGTGCTGAACGAAACTCATTAGAGTCTAAAGAGAGTGTTTTAAACTGTTTGATATCAGCGAAATCAGATAGTTTTTTGTACAATTTTTCGGGGAGATCTTGGTAGAGTAAGACAATCGGTTTCATTATGTTCTCCATTCAATACTCGTTATACTTCAAACCACAGCATTGTTGGCTGTGTTTATTCACACTAATCATATACTAATGTATGCGCCTAGCGACTCATTCACTTGCTATCTAGCTGTGGTGTGAATTATTTAGAGTATTTATACAATAAAGTACTTATTAAATGGCAAGTATTTATTGAGAGTGTTTTTACACCGCTTAAACATATTAGCGGGGAAGTTAATAAGGTATGATAAAACGTATTGAATGTCAGTTTTATCATGTAATTAACTGATTGATTTGAATGTAATCGTTTACTTTTAATGGATATTATTTTTAGTGATAAAGAGAAGGAATGTATTACGTATTATATTTAACTTGCTGTAATGCAATTCTAAATACAGTTTTTTTATAAAATTTGAGTCTATGCGAAAAGCGTGTAAACGTTTACACTAAATGTCGAGTTGATCACGAAATAATTTTGTGGATCTTGCTAAACTCTGTGTCAGTGAACAGAAACCGTCTTGCGCTTTTCCTTTGAATTGAATCAAAAGAGGTGAATGTGGAAATATTAGTAACAGGTGGTATGGGATATATCGGTAGTCATACTTGCGTACAAATGATTGAAGCTGGTATGACACCGATTATTTTAGATAACCTTAGCAATGCGAATGAAGAAGTGCTTAATCGTGTTGAAGCTCTAACAGGTAAACGCCCTCTGTTTTATAACGGTGATATTCGAGATGACAAGCAATTAGCATCTATTTTTGCTAAGCATTCTATTCAGTCTGTTATTCATTTTGCAGGATTGAAAGCGGTTGGGGAATCTGTTCAGAAGCCCATTGAATATTATGACAACAATGTTAATGGCACATTGGTGCTAGTGCGTTGTATGCGTGATGCAGGCGTAAAAAGTATTATTTTTAGCTCATCTGCAACTGTTTATGGTGATCCTCAAGTGGTTCCTATTACTGAAGATTCACCAGTAGGAGGGACAACTAACCCTTACGGCACCAGTAAATATATGGTTGAGCGTATTTTATCTGACCTATTTGTTGCTGATGAAAGTTGGTCGATTAGCTTGCTGCGTTATTTTAACCCAGTGGGGGCGCATCCATCGGGTACGATGGGGGAAGATCCTAAAGGGATCCCCAATAATTTAACTCCTTATATTTCTCAAGTAGCAATTGGTCGTCGTGAACAAGTGGCTGTTTTTGGTGATGATTATCCAACCAAAGACGGAACCGGTGTTCGTGATTATATCCATGTGATGGATCTGGCTGATGGTCATATTGCAGCATTAAATGCATTAGGTAAAAAAGCGGGCTTACATATTTATAATTTGGGAACAGGTAACGGCACTAGCGTGATTGAAATGATTGAAGCATTTCGTAAAGCGAGTGGTAAACCAATCCCTTATCAATTACAAGCTCGCGCCCAGGTGATATTGCTGAATGTTGGTCAAGTCCTGCAAAAGCAGAGAAAGATTTACACTGGAAAGCGATCCGTTCAATTGATGATATGGCTGCGGATGCTTGGCGTTGGCAATTACAGAACCCAAATGGTTATCTGAAATAAAATTTAAAGTATTTAGATAATCTTGAATAACTAAGAGAGAAGGTTATGTCGAAACTGATTTTTGATCCTGTTGAACATCCGCATCGTCGTTATAATCCGCTAACTGGTCAGTGGATTTTAGTTTCACCACATAGAGCGAAACGACCTTGGAATGGCAAAGATGAAAAGCCTCAGATTGCGACCCTTCCCTCTTATGATCCTCACTGTTATTTGTGTCCAAATAACACCCGTGTTTCTGGCGATAAAAATCCAGATTACACCGGAACGTATGTCTTTAATAATGATCACTCTGCATTATTACAAGACGAATATCATGTTGAGCCTTCATCAAATCCTTTATTTCAAACTCAAGCTGTTAGAGGCATTAGTCGAGTCGTCTGTTTCTCACCCGATCATGGAAAAACGATCCCTGAATTATCTGTCAGCAGCTTACGTAAAATTGTTGATACTTGGGATAACCAAATAGAAGAACTCAGCAAAGAATATCTTTGGGTTCAAGTCTTCGAGAATAAAGGCGAAACGATGGGATGCTCTCAACCTCATCCTCATGGGCAAATTTGGGCGAGTGATTTCTTGCCTAATGAATTAGCGCGAAAAGATACGCAATTAAAAGCTTATTTTGAACAATACGGGCGTAATCTATTAATCGATTATATTGATGCCGAATGTAAAGATGCAAGTCGTACCGTAGTTGAAACAGAGCATTGGCTGGCGGTAGTTCCTTATTGGGCTTCTTGGCCATATGAAACGATGTTATTACCTAAAGCGCATATTCGAAGAATGAGTGAATTAAATAGTGCCCAACGAGATGATCTTGCTATTGCAATGAAAAAGTTAACAAGTCGTTATGACAATTTATTCCACTGTTCTTTCCCTTATTCAATGGGATGGCATTTTGCACCTTCTTTTAAAGATGATAGAAATACCGATCATTGGCAATTACATGCGCTTTACTATCCGCCATTATTACGTTCAGCCACAGTGCGTAAATTTATGGTGGGATATGAAATGCTGGCAGAATCGCAAAGAGACTTAACGCCAGAACAAGCTGCGAATAATTTACGTCAATTAAGTGACATTCATTATAAAGAGCAGCATTAATAACCTGCAATATGGCAAGGTTTTTTAATTAATCTGCTTTTTTGAGCACAAATTAAATCAAACATCTCATTATTGACATAATGATG
This sequence comes from Shigella sp. FC1967, assembly GCF_001743005.1. Lineage (NCBI taxonomy): Bacteria > Pseudomonadati > Pseudomonadota > Gammaproteobacteria > Enterobacterales > Enterobacteriaceae > Shigella > Shigella sp. FC1967. The sequence continues at coordinate 5,029 of NZ_MIIZ01000909.1, forward strand.
TGATGGGATTTTTATTACTTAATTTTAATCTAAGGATTTATTATGCAGGCACTTATTCATAATGTGACTCGTTCATTTTCATCTATTTTTGGTTACGCACCTACACATTTTATTCAAGCGCCTGGTAGGGTAAATCTTATTGGTGAACACACTGATTATAATGATGGGTTTGTTTTACCTTGTGCTATTAATTATCAAATGGTCGTTGCCGCAGCAAAACGAGAAGATAATACTATTCGTGTTATTGCGGTTGATTACCAAAATGAAGTTGATGAATTTAGTCTCGATAATACTATTGAGTTTTTACCTAATAAAATGTGGGCAAACTACGTTCGTGGTGTTATTCACTTTCTACAGAAAGATAACTATGCCTTTCATGGTATGGATATCGCGATATCTGGAAATGTCCCCCAAGGTGCGGGGTTAAGCTCTTCTGCTGCGTTAGAAGTTGCTATTGGTCAAACAGTTAAGACACTTTATCAATTACCTATTAGTCAAAAAGAGATTGCATTAAACGGTCAAAAAGCAGAAAACCAATTTGTTGGTTGTAACTGTGGCATCATGGATCAGCTTATTTCGGCTTGTGGTGAAGAAAATCATGCACTATTAATCGATTGTCGTTCATTAGAAACGTCGCAGTCACAATGCCCGAAAATATGGTTGTGATGATTATCAATACTAATAAAAAACGTGGATTAGTTGATAGTGAGTACAATACCCGTCGCCAACAGTGTGAAGAAGCTGCTCATATTTTAAATGTAACGGCATTAAGAGATGCCACATTAGACGATTTAGTTGCTAAAAAAGCATTAATGAGTGAAGTGGTTTATCGCCGAGCACGCCATGTTATTACTGAAAACAATCGTACATTAGAGGCTGCAGAAGCTTTACGCCATGGTGATTTAACCACATTGAGCCAGTTAATGATGCAATCACATCACTCAATGCGTGATGATTTTGAAATCACCGTCAAAGAGGTTGATTCATTGGTTGAAATCGTGAAATCAGTGATTGGTGATCGTGGTGGTGTAAGAATGACAGGTGGTGGATTTGGCGGTTGTGTCGTAGCATTAGTGACACCAGATTTAGTTGATAAAGTCGTTGACTCTGTTAAGGCGCAATACGAAGCTAAAACGGGATTAAAAGAAACAATCTATGTCTGCTCTGCAAGCCAAGGAGCGGGCTATTCGGAGGCAAAATAATGGCAACTAATGAGCTTCGTTTTCTTGAACCTGAACAAATGACAGCACAACCTGCATCAGATGGAAAACCTGCGCAAATAGTGGTGCTTAAAAATCGTTTTGGTATGTCTATCTCTTTAATGGATATTGGTGCGACTTGGTTAACCTGTATTGTGCCGGTTAATGGGTATCGTCGAGATGTATTATTAGGCTCTGCAGATATGAATGCCCATAAACAACAAACAGCCTATTTAGGTGCAACGGTGGGACGTTTTGCTAATCGTATCGCCGGAGCTAAGTTTGTATTAGAGGGGCAAGAATATAAAATTAATGCGAATGAAGGTAAAAATACCTTACATGGTGGTAAACAAAACTTTAGCCATCTTCGCTGGGTGATCACCACGCAATCTTCTCAATCCGTCACGTTTTCATTGATTTCAAATGATGGTGATCAAGGCTTTCCTGGTACTGTGAAAGTGAGTGTGACCTATACACTGACCGATAATAATGAGGTATACATCGATTATCAGGCGATGAGCGATAAAACCACGCCATTAAGTTTAACTAATCATGCTTATTTCAATCTTGCAGGTGAAAATACTGAGCGTACTGCACTTGAGCATGATTTAAAAATTTGTGCGACTCATTATTTAAAAAATGGCGAAGGCAATATCCCTACGGGTGAGTTTGCCAGCGTAATAGGAACAGGGTTTGATTTTCGTAAATTAAAACGTATTGGCGTTGATTTTATGGCAGATGAGTGTCAAAAAGCTGCAAATGGTTACGATCATGCCTTTATTTTAGATAAGAGCGTGATTGAGAATAAAATGCCTATTGCGACTGTTATTGCGCCTGAAGGTGAACTGAAAATGGATGTTTTTACAACCATGCCTTCGGTTCAGTTTTTATACCGGCAATTTTCTGGTAGGAACGCGTGGAAAGAGTCGTCATTATGGCAATTACTCAGGATTAGCATTAGAAACACAATATTTTCCTGATGGTCCTAATCATCCAGAATGGCATGAAAACCAAGGTATTTTACCTGCAAATACAGCGTGGAATAGCCAAACAATCTATAAGTTTTACTTGTAACAACAAAAGGAAAGTGTAAAACGCTTTCCTTTTCACTATTTATTTGATCTTTTTACTTTTTAAATTTCACTTCTTCGCTGATAATCAAGCCACTTAAATTCTATTACTCTCTTTTTTCTTTGTTTGTAGATTAACGGTGCGTTATTTCTTCACCATGAATAAAAGTGATCCATAAGGAGTGGATATGGCGACTATCAAAGATGTAGCGAAGGAAGCGGGGGTTTCTGTCGCGACTGTATCTAGAGTCATTAATAACTCGCCAAAAGCAAGTCAATCATCTATTGAAACCGTTAATGCTGCGATGCAAAAGCTAGGTTATCGACCTAATGCGGCAGCAAGGGCTTTAGTGAGTCAAAGTACACAAACTTTGGGCGTTTTAGTGCATGACGTTTCTGATCCCTTTTTTGGTACACTCGTTAAAGCGGTTGATAATATTGCAAGACAATCAGGGAAACACATCTTGGTCTGTAATGGTTATCATGATGCGCAAGATGAGCGACAATCTATTGAATTATTGATTAATAGTCGCTGTGATGGTCTAGTGATCCATTCAAAGGCACTTTCTGATGAAGAGTTGCTGGCTTATGCTTATGAAGTGAAAAGCATGGTATTGATTAACCGTTTTATTCCTGATATTGCCGAACGTTGTGTCGCTTTAGATAACTATAAAGGGGCTTGGATGGCAACAGAGCATCTTATTCGTCAAGGTCATACTAAAATCGCGTATATTTCATCTACTCATCATATTGAAGATACAACTCAGCGTCTTGCTGGTTATAAAGCGGCATTAGAAGCTAATCATATCTCATTACCTGAAAGCTATATTGAGTATGGTGAGCCTGAAGGTGAAGGTGGTGAAAAAGCAATGATGCATTTACTAACGAAATCAATCGATTTTACAGCCGTAGTAACTTACAACGACTTTATGGCAGCAGGGGCTTTATCTGTTCTTGATGAAAATGAAATTCCTGTACCTGAAAAAATTTCCGTTATTGGCTTTGATGACGTATTAATCGCTCGCTATATTCACCCTCGTTTAACCACTGTGCGTTATCCTGTACAAATGATGGCAGAACAAGCTGCAACACTCGCCATCAGACTTTCTAAAGGTGAAATACTTGAACAAAAGCAACGTATTTTTTCGCCAACATTAGTGCAACGTAATTCTGTTTTTAACCTTAGTCACCTCTCTTAATGGTCTCATCTGCATTTTTATCTTGTCGATCCTCTTAATGGTTTACATTAAGAGGTCATACTTAATTAACTTGTGTAATCGTTATCACTTTTACTTTTTTTTAAATGGTTATTTGAATATCTGCAATTTGTTAAATAAAATTATTGTCCTAGTTTAAGCTTGTATTTTACTTAACTCACCATAGTAATCGTTTGTTTTTCTATTTTATGATCCATTTACGTAACATAGGCGATAAATTTGTGAACAGAGTAACGGAAAAAAGATCGTGAAAACGTTTACATTAAAATCCTATTATCTCTACGGGTCTGAAAGGAAAATATTATGCATACAGAAGGTGTTGGGTTAAGCACAATAGATTATGCAATTTTTGCCCTCTATGTCGTTATCATTATTAGTCTAGGATTATGGGTTTCTCGTTCAAAAGAAGGTGAGAAAAAAGGCACAAAGGACTATTTCTTAGCAGGAAAAACCCTTCCTTGGTGGGCAATTGGTTCTTCGCTTATTGCCGCTAATATTTCAGCAGAACAATTTATTGGTATGTCTGGTTCTGGTTTCTCCATTGGGCTTGCAATCGCCTCTTATGAATGGATGGCCGCGCTGACATTAATTATTGTTGCTAAATACTTTTTACCTGTTTTTATCGAAAAAGGTATTTATACCATTCCAGAATTTGTCGAGAATCGTTTTAAAAGCCGTAACTTAAAAACTATTCTTGCCGTGTTCTGGCTGGCATTATTTATCTTTGTTAACTTAACATCGGTACTTTATTTAGGCTCATTGGCATTAGAAACTATTCTTGGTGTGCCAATGATGTATGCCATTATTGGTTTAGCATTATTTGCTGTTATCTATTCACTCTATGGTGGACTCTCTGCTGTTGCGTGGACAGACGTGGTACAAGTATTCTTCCTTATCCTTGGTGGTTTGTTTACTACTGTATTAGCTGTTAGCTATATCGGTGGAGATGGTGGGATCATGGAAGGTTTGAGTAAAATGACACAAGCCGCCCCCGATCACTTTAAAATGATCTTAGAGAAAGATAATCCACAATTTATGAACTTACCGGGTATCGCAGTACTGATTGGTGGTTTATGGGTTGCTAATCTTTATTATTGGGGTTTTAACCAATACATTATTCAGCGTGCTTTAGCCGCTAAATCTATCAATGAAGCACAAAAAGGGCTGGTATTTGCTGCATTTTTAAAACTTATCGTACCTATTCTTGTCGTTGTGCCGGGTATTGCTGCATTTGTTATTACCACAAACCCTGAATTAATGGCGGGTTTAGGTACCATGGCACAAGAGCATATTCCAACGTTATCACAAGCAGATAAAGCCTATCCTTGGTTAACTCAATTCCTACCAGTAGGGGCAAAAGGTGTTGTTTTTGCTGCACTTGCGGCTGCAATAGTGTCATCTTTGGCATCTATGCTTAACTCTATCGCGACTATTTTTACGATGGATATCTATAAAGAATATATTGGACCAAAAGCTTCTGAAACGCGTTTAGTGAATGTAGGACGTATCAGTGCCGTTGTTGCTTTAATTATTGCTTGCTTTATTGCGCCATTATTAGGTGGTATCGATCAGGCATTCCAGTATATTCAGGAATATACAGGTTTAGTCAGCCCTGGAATTTTAGCGGTATTCCTCTTAGGTTTATTCTGGAAAAAGACAAATGCAAAAGGTGCAATCATTGGTGTGGTTTTATCTATACCGTTTGCGTTGTTCTTAAAATTAATGCCATTAGGTATGCCATTCCTTGATCAAATGATGTACACCTTTATGTTTACAACGGTTGTGATTGGTTTAGTGAGTTTAACCTCGACTAAAACGGATGACAGCGCTGGGGCGATTGTATTAACAGATAAAACCTTTAAAACACAAAGTGGATTCAATATTGCTTCTTACGCCATTATGATCATCTTGTGTGTGCTTTATGCTGTATTCTGGTAATAACAACATTGTAATTTGTTAATTTTCTAAATCTAAAAATACGCTACAAACAAGACAAAGCAGATGGTTATGCCATCTGCTTTTTTTTATGCTCTCACGATTTCTGTGCTTAATAGGAATGGCACTCATTTTGCTTTTGATACAGATTAAAAAAAAAACACTAAATATGAAAAGAAAATCATTCTCATGAATATTTGATTAAGATAATATTAATCATTCTCATTACTATAACTGTTATTAATTCAGGGAAATGCTATGAACTTTAAAATGGGTGTTTTAACAGCCTGTATTTTATCTGCGTCTTACCCGCTGTATGCACAAGAAAATAAAGAAGAAAAACTTGTTGTATCAGCATCAGGGTTTGCTCAACAAATTACAGATGCACCAGCAAGTATCACCGTGATCAGCAAAGAACAACTCGCAAAGAAACCCGTTCATGATTTGGCCGATGCCGTAAAAGGTGTTGAAGGCGTTAGCATTAATGGTAATGCGAATAAACAGGAAATCACCATGCGTGGTTTACCAGGCGAATACACACTGATCCTTGTTGATGGTCGTCGCCAAAATAGCCGTGAGTCGCGTCCTAATGGGAGCGGGGGATATGAAGGTGGTTTTATTCCACCTGCAGAGGCGATTGAACGTATCGAAGTTATTCGTGGACCGATGTCATCTCTATATGGTTCAGATGCGATGGGCGGTGTTATCAATATTATCACTAAACCAATAACAAAAGAGTGGCATGGCTCTGTTGCTCTTGGGGGGACATTGCAACATAACCGTGATGCAGGCGATTCTATTAATGGTGATTTTTATCTTTCAGGGCCTTTAATTGAAGATAAATTAGGCTTACAACTTTACGGCAGTAGTTATTTACGTGCTGAAGATAAAATCACTTATGGTCAAGGTCGTAATGACAATAAAAATATTACGGCAAAATTGGCATTCACACCGACAGATAATCAAACCATTTTATTAGAAGCGGGTCGCAATACGTTACAGAGAACAACGACGCCGGGTAAATCCATGAGCGAATTTACGATCCGCGGTGGAAAAGCAGATGAAAATAAAATGTTGGAAACCAATAATGACCGTAATCATTGGGCATTAACCTATAAGAATCAGTTCGATATTCTGCATTCGGAATTAAGTGTTTATCAAGAACAGACTAAACGTATCACCAAAACAGAAATGATTGATAAGGTGACAAAAGAGCGTGAGAAATATTATGAAGATCGCCGCCCTGAAATTACCAATACTGTTTTTGATGCGAAATTTACCGCATTTTTGCCTGATAATGTGATGACCTTTGGTGGTCAATATCAATATTCACGTTTAAAAGATGAATCTTCTCTTGGAGGCAAAGATATAAAACAATCGACCATTACGGCTGATCAAAAAGCATTATTTATTGAAGATGAATATAGCGTTACAGATAATTTGGCATTGACGGGCGGTGTGCGTCTTGATGATCACGAATATTACGGTAATCACTGGAGTCCAAGAGCCTATGCCGTTTATCATTTAACTGATGAATTCACTTTAAAAGGCGGTGTGGCGAAAGCCTTTAAAGCACCAAGTTTACGTGAAATCAGCCCTGAATATGGCACTTCAACTGAAAAAGGCCGTGCGATTATGTACGGTAATCGTGATTTGAAACCTGAAACATCAGTCAGCCAAGAAATTGGTATTGGTTATGATAATGGGGATGGCGTTACCGCAAGTGTGACTTTCTTTAATACCGATTTTAAAGATAAGCTAACAAACTACGATACAGGCGAACTAGATCCAATTACAGGTTTAAAATTGTATCAATACGATAATGTTGGTAAGGCAAATATTAAAGGAATTGAAACGGCTGTGGGATTCCCTATTGCTGAGAACTGGCATGTGAATGCAAACTACACTTATATTGATTCAGAACGTAAAAGTGATGATGAGAAATTATCATCAGGTGAATCTTTAAAAGGTTATCCACTTGATATGACACCCAAACACAGTGCCAATGCGCGAGTGGATTGGCAGTTTGATGAAGCAACCAGTTTTTATGCCAATACGGCTTATACTGGAAAACAAATTTGGGCGGCACAACGTAACGGCTACACTGGGGCACGTTATCGTAGTGGGTACACAACCTTTGATTTAGGGATGACCTACAACTTTAATAAAAATACGATGTTTAATTTTGCCGTATTGAATATTACAGATGAAACAGGCCCTGCTGTAAATGATAAAGGCGGTAACTGGGTTGTTGATGAAGGTCGTCGTTATTGGGCGAATCTTAAATATAGCTTCTAATCAAGTCTAAATTAAAATAAACCCCGTAATTCATATGGGGTTTATTTTTTTATCTCTCTCTATTATTTTCATCTTAACGGTTCATTTTTTAATTACCGATAGAGTATCTGATTTATGCGAATACTAATGTTATGTGGAATGATTATGTTATCTGCAGTAGCTCAAGCTAGACCTAACCAAGAAGTGCCTGAAATTGAGTCTCAAGCTCACGCCTATTATCACATTACAAATAAAGAAGTGGCATATGAAGGAAAACAATATCGCCTCTTTCTTGCTATTCCTAAAAATACAACTAAAACAGCATTAATTTATGGTGTTGATGGAAATGCGCAATTTCCGTTGATGATAAACGAAGCCATAAAGCAGAAAAATAAACCGCTGCCTGCAATTATCAGTGTGGGATATGTGGGAGATAAAGCTTATTTTATTGCAGAAAGAACGCATGACTATACGCCGAATGTAAAAGGAGAAGCATTTAGCCAAGGTGGAAACGCAGAGTATTTTTATCAATTTTTTCTTAACTCAAGTAAGACCTTACGCGTTAGCTCAACTTGCTAAAGAAAAAATTTCAGTTACTCAGCAATCTCTGTTTGGTCACTCTTTTGGTGGTGTATTCACGCTTTATGTTTTATTCAATCATCCAGAAACATTTCAACGTTATATCGCAGCAAGTCCATCATTATGGTGGGGAAAGGGCGAGTGGGTGAGAAAAGCGCAATGGTATGCTATTCCTGATGATGTTTCGATTTCAATAACCTTGGGTGAAAAAGAAGAAAAACCAGATTTAAGCCAATTAAATGAAGAGCAGCAGAAAAATTATCAAGAGCGCAATAGTTGGTTAACGCAACGCCAGTTATGTCACTATTTATCGGAAGCAGGAAAACAGTGTGAGTTTTATCTGTTTGAAGGTAAAGGCCATGGTGGCTCAATTCCTGATGCCATTAACATTGCTTTAGAAAAAAGTGCCGAATAAACAAAAAAATCGCTTTATTTTTAGCTATCTTAGCGGGTAACAATAGGATAGCTATTGAATATTTATTATTTTTATTTTATTTAGTACGTATTTCCGCGTAATGGTTCTTAATAAAAAAATACTTATCTTTTAATAAAAATAAATATTAGATTAACGCTATTTCTTTTTAGCAGAAAAAGGTGATAATCCTGTTTGAGATAAATAAAATTGTTTTCTGGCATTAGATTTTATAATTTTATTTATTATCATTTAAACGCTATATTCGCGTCTCCTGAACTTAGGGACGCCATCCACTGTTTTCACCTTTGTTTTTTTATCTTTCCTAGATAAAAAAACGGCCTCTATCAGGCATCGAGAAAACAGCGCATCATCAACCGTTTTGATTGTGGAGACGAGGGTAGTGAAACAGAACACTACTTTGGTACGCAAAGGCGACAGTACATTAGTACCTGTGGCTGGGTTAACGGTATTTGCTATCGCGTCAGGCTATTTAATGAGTTTAATTCCACTGTCTATGAGCAGTTTTGGAATGGATACACTTTATGCCAGTTGGTTAGCAAGTATTTATTTTATTGGACTGTTAATAGGTTCAGTCATGATAGAACCTATTATTGCAAGAATAGGGCATCGCCTCTCTTTCGTTGTATTTTTATTATTACTGGCGGTGACTGTCGGTGTGTTGCCTTTAATGCCTTATTTATCAGCATGGATGGTTTTCCGTTTTATTGGTGGTATGGCGGTCGCAGGTATATTTGTTGTTGTCGAGTCGTGGCTATTAATTGGCGATAATCCTAAAGAGCGAGCTAAACGTTTAGGCTTCTATATGACCTCGCTATATGGTGGTACAACATTAGGTCAATTGGCGATTGGTGCAATTGGTGCGCAAGGGGCTATCCCATTTATGGCGATATTAGTTTTGTTATTAATCGCCGTATTACCGCCTCTGTTTTTTAAACAAGGACAACCACAAGGGCATGATCATAAAGGTTTGTCACTCAAGCAGATGAGCCGATTAAATAAGGCGGCTTTAGTGGGCTGCATGGTATCTGGTATTGTGATGGGCAGTATTTATGGCATGATGCCGTTGGCTTTAAATCAAGGACAGTTTACAACAGACCAAATTGGTGTGTTGATGGCAGCAATTATTTTAGGCGGAATGGTGGTTCAGCCTATTATTAGTAAATTGTCTGTGATGATAAGCAAGACACTGTTATTAGCGATGATGTGTTTAGTGGGCGTTTTTGCCATGGGACTGACTTATCTTTCTAGTGATTATATAGTGCTTATTATTGCACTAGCGCTATTAGGAATGTCTTCTTTTTGCACTTTATCCTATCGCTATTACATTGGCATGTGATCATGTGAATGCCAGTTACATTGTCGCGATTACACAAGTGATGCTATTAAGTTATAGCATTGGTTCTGCAATTGGGCCTTTAGGGGCAGGAATGTTTATGGCGCAAGCTAACAATGGCATCATGAATTTTTTCTTTGTGGTGTTATTAGTGACGGCAATTTACATGCTCTTTGCAAGTTTACGCCGTAAAAGCCATATTGTGTTGAACTAAACTGTTTTCTTTTATTGACTCTCTTTCTTGCTCTTTTGCTCTTATTCATCAGCCGAGCTTACCGTAAAGGTGGCTCGGTTTTTTTTATCTCTATTCTCAAAACGAATTAAGACTTCCCTTATATTTTTATACTGTGCTTTATCAGTATAAACAGATAACGTTATTTCCTTCTTAAATAATGGATTACACTTTTTCATGGAGAACACACAGTGAACATAATGAAAATAAGCGTTTTACTCTTACTTGTTATTCCTTTTTCAAGTGCACAAGCGATAACCTCAGAACAAAATAAAAAGCTGGTGGAGTATGCCGCCAACTTACCAAGAGCCGTATTTTACGATGCTGATTATCGTAAAATAGATTACCCAATGGGGGATGTGCCTGCTTATAAAGGAGTATGTAGTGATGTGATTATTCGTAGTTATCGTGGGATTGATATCGATTTACAAAAACTATTGCATGAAGATATTAAGGCAAACTTTTCCGCTTATCCAAGTAAACGAATGTGGGGATTGAATAAGCCTGATACGAATATTGATCACCGTCGCGTTCCCAATTTAGAAGTCTTTTTTTACACGAAAAGGAAAAGTAAAACCGATTACAAAAAATGCAGAAGATTATGTCCCAGGCGATATAGTTAGCTGGCGTTTAGATAATGGACGACCTCATATTGGTATTGTAGTAAATAAGAAAAGCTGGGATAACCAACGTTATCTAGTTATGCATAATATTGGGTTTGGGCAGGTTGCTGAG
>NZ_MIIZ01000910.1:0-1986 GCF_001743005.1 Shigella sp. FC1967
ACAACGATACGACGTTGTCCCCTTTCAACAAAAACAACAAAGAAAGTAACCGCGAACACCAATACTGCAACCAACAATAACAGGAGGAAGTGCAGTTCGCCTTGCCGCGCCTGCTCGATGGTTTGACCAATGGCAGGCGGAAGACCTGCAACGATACCTGCAAAGATAATGATTGAGATACCGTTACCAATACCACGTTCAGTGATTTGCTCACCTAACCACATTAGGAACATTGTTCCTGTGACTAAGCTCACAACAGCCGTAATATAGAATGGTAGACCTGGATTGATTACCAGACCTTGCATTCCTGGCATATTCGGTAAGCCTGTTGCGATACCAATAGATTGGAATATCGCCAGCACCAAAGTACCATAACGGGTATATTGGCTGATCTTACGACGACCGGCCTCCCCTTCCTTCTTAATCTCTGCTAACCGAGGGTTAACCACTGATAAGAGTTGGATAATAATCGATGCCGAAATATAAGGCATGATACCCAGCGCAAAGATAGAAGCACGGCTAAGAGCACCACCAGAGAACATGTTAAACATTTCAATGATGGTGCCTTTTTGCTGATCGAGCAATTTGGCAAGCACAGTGGCATCAATACCAGGGATAGGAATAAAAGAGCCAATTCTAAAGACAATAAGTGCACCAAGAACAAACAAAAGTCTGCGTTTTAGTTCACCAACACCACCTTTAGCACTCTGAAAATCTAAACCTGGTTGTTTAGCCATCTGTCACTTATTCCTCAATTTTACCGCCAGCTGATTCGATTGCTGCACGGGCACCTTTGGTAACACGCAGACCACGAATAGTCACTGCACGGTTAACCTCGCCAGATAGAATTAATTTTGCAAATTCAATCTGTGGGCCAACAACGTTTGCGGCTTTCAGTGCATTCAGATCGATTACATCGCCTTCAACGTAAGCTAAATCAGACAGACGGATTTCCGCAGTCACAAATGATTTACGTGAAGTAAAACCAAATTTTGGTAAACGACGATATAAAGGCATCTGGCCGCCTTCAAAACCACGACGTACGCCACCGCCAGAACGAGATTTCTGACCTTTGTGACCACGGCCGCCAGTTTTACCTAAGCCAGAACCGATACCACGACCTACACGTTTAGGCGCATGCTTGGCACCTTCAGCCGGAGACAGAGTATTTAAACGCATCTCTTACTCCTCAACTTTAACCATATAGGAAACCAAGTTGATCATACCGCGAACTGCTGGTGTATCTTCGCGTTCTACAGTGTGACCGATGCGACGCAGTCCTAAACCAGTCATAGTTGCCTTATGTTTAGGCAGACGACCGATTAAGCTGCGTGTTTGAGTAATTTTAATAGTCTTAGCCATGGTCATTACCCCAGAATTTCTTCAACGGATTTACCACGCTTAGCTGCGACCATATCTGGAGACTTCATGCTATCTAAAGCGTCCAGTGTTGCACGAACCACGTTAATCGGGTTAGTGGAACCATAGGTTTTAGCCAGTACGTTACGAACGCCAGCCACTTCTAGAACTGCACGCATTGCACCACCTGCGATGATACCGGTACCTTCATGAGCAGGCTGCATAAATACGCGTGAGCCTGTGTGAGTACCTTTAACAGGGTGGAACAGAGTACCGTTGTTTAAAGCGACGGTTTTCATATTGCGACGGGCTTTTTCCATCGCTTTCTGGATTGCTGCCGGAACTTCGCGAGCTTTGCCATATCCAAAACCAACGCGGCCATTACCATCACCAACTACTGTAAGAGCGGTGAAGCTAAAGATACGACCACCTTTAACGGTTTTAGATACGCGGTTTACCGCGATCAGCTTTTCCTGCAGTTCGCCAGCTTGTTTCTCGATGTGAGCCATCTTACACTCCTACCTTAGAACTGAAGGCCAGCTTCACGGGCAGCATCTGCCAGTGCCTGGACTCGACCATGATATTGGAAACCGGAACGGTCAAATGATACTACTTTGATACCTTTTT
>NZ_MIIZ01000911.1:0-1980 GCF_001743005.1 Shigella sp. FC1967
AAAAAACTGTTAAGGGGGATAAATGGACGCTCAAGAACTGAACAGGATGATAGCTGAGGCCTACAGCCGGGATCTGCAAAAGCCTGAGCTGGTGTCGTTCAAAGAGGTGAGTCGCTCGGGGCGTAAGTACGGTTTCCCCGTCGTATGCACTCTGGCCGATGAAAGTGAAGAAAAGCAGATCCACTGGGCTGCCAGTTTGCTCATTCAAGTAGCCGGTACTTGGCCGCGAGAAGATATACCGGAATTGCTCACACCGGAACGGGGCTCCGCGCTGTTCAACGATGCGAAGCAGTTATTGGCGAATGGACTTGGGGCAGCAAATCAATTGCGCTGACAGCACAAACCTTGTCAACAAGCGGCCTTTATGGCCGTTTTTTTGTTTCAAGTTTGTTTTAACAGAACCATAATTAGATATTGCAGTATCATTTTATGATCGCTACAATCTTTCACATGTGAAAGTTTGGGGGTGGTCTGGATCACCTGCGAGAAACCAAAATAGAGGTGGGTATGGCAAAAGTAATCAGCTTCGCCAACCAGAAAGGCGGAGTGGGTAAGAGTACCCTCTGTATCCAGCAGGCCTTTTATCTGGCGTTACAGAAGAAAAAGAAAGTGCTGGTCTTGGATATGGATGGTCAGGGGAACACGTCCTCTCGACTGGCCCCCAGACGAGAGCTTGAGGATGGTGACTACGAGCCCATCCTCACAGGAACCAAAACCGCAGAGCTGTTCGCTTACGAGCTGGACGGCATTGAGGTCATGCACTGCCCTTGCGGTGCAGACCTCATTCATACGCCGAAAAACGACCCGGATCTGTTTGAGATGGAGGCTGTGCCTCTTGACCAAGCCATGAATCCGGCTCGCCATTTGGCTGAGCTGTTTGAGAACTACGACTACGTGCTGATTGATTGTCCGCCTAGTCTCGGCAGAAAGCTGGTGGCAGCGTTGGTGATGTCTACCCATGTGGCATGTCCGGTAAAGCTCTCTGGCTTCGCTGTGGACGGCGTAGAAGGTCTCCTGAACACGATTATTGGTGTGCGCGAGGCGTACAACCAAGATTTGGAGATCCTGGGCATCGTGATCAACGACATGGACCGCTCTGTCAATCACGACAAAGCCCTCAAGTCGCTGGAGAACACAGTTCCGGATCTGCTGTTTGAGAACAAAATTATGCACCGGCCTCCGCTCGATACGGCGACGACTGATGGCATCCCTGTCTGGGAGCTTCGCTATGGACATGTCGCGGCCAAAGAGGTTGAGGCGGTGTTGGAAGAACTATTAGAGAAGGTGGGCTAAGCGATGGCATTGAACAATTTAAAAGGCCTGTCCGAACTTGCTAAAGCCGCCAAAGGCAAGAAAGGCAAAGAGGTTCTTACCGTACCTGTTGACGACGTTGTATCCAAGGTCCAGGTTCGTAAGCGCTTCCGTAACATTGAAGAGCTGGCGGCAACCTTGCTGACCGAAGGGCAGCAGTCTCCGATCATCGTGTTCCCGAAGAACGAAGAAGGCAAGTTCGTCATCCAAAAAGGGGAGCGGCGTTGGAGAGCGTGTAAACACGCTGGTATCGAGACCATTGACTTGGTGGTGAATGATAAGGTCCAGAACAACTTGGACGAGACTGCTGGTGAGCTGATCGAAAACATCCAGCGGGATGACTTGACTCCGGTAGAGATTGCCGAGGCGTTAAACCTGTTTATTGAAGAAGGTTGGAAGCAAAAGGATATTGCTGATCGGCTCGGTAAGAATATCACTTTCGTATCTACGCATCTGTCGTTGCTCAAGCTACCTGACTGTGTGCGTGAGTTATACGATAATGAAGTATGTTCTGATACAGAGACCTTGAATAACCTTCGTCTCTTGTTCGATCTGAATGAAGAAAGATGTCGCGCCGTCTGCGCGGTGGCTATGTCTGACGGGATTACTCGTAAACAAAGCCGTGAGCTGCTGAATGATGCCAAACGTATCAAAGACGAAATGGAAAAA
>NZ_MIIZ01000912.1:0-1976 GCF_001743005.1 Shigella sp. FC1967
CAACAGGTTGGATCATGAATTCTTGGATATCAACGTTGTTATCTGCGTGCTCACCACCGTTGATGATGTTCATCATTGGCAGAGGCATAGAATATTGACCGTGAGTACCGTTCAAATCAGAAATATGCTCGTACAAAGGCATACCTTTCGCAGCAGCTGCTGCTTTTGCGTTTGCTAAAGAAACCGCTAGGATTGCGTTTGCACCAAAGTTTGATTTGTTTTCAGTACCGTCTAAATCGATCATGATTTTATCGATGTTAGCTTGGTCTTTTGCATCTTGGCCAAGGATCGCTTTAGCGATTGGACCATTAACAGCAGCAACCGCTTTCAGAACACCTTTACCTAAGAAACGTGATTTGTCACCATCACGTAATTCTAACGCTTCGCGAGAGCCTGTTGATGCGCCTGATGGAGCAGCCGCCATACCAACAAAACCACCTTCTAAGTGAACTTCTGCTTCAACTGTTGGGTTGCCACGAGAATCAATAATTTCACGACCAAGTACTTTAACGATTTTGGACATTCGGTTTTCCTCTGTACAAGTTAAATTTCCGAGAAGAGATACTCTATCTCTTCTCATATATCCTATTTCAGCAGGCCTTTCTGGTGATCAAAGGCCGCTTTCACAAAGCCTGCAAATAACGGATGGCCGTCACGCGGCGTTGAGGTAAACTCTGGGTGGAACTGACAAGCAATAAACCAAGGATGGTTTGGATTTTCAATAATTTCCACCAGTTTGTTATCTACTGAACGACCAGCAATACGTAAACCCGCATCTTCGATACGTTTTAATAGTAGATTATTTACTTCATAACGGTGACGATGACGCTCTGTAATGGTGTTTTTGCCATACAGTGTGCGAACTAAGCTATCACCACTTAAATGGCAAGGCTGAGCACCAAGGCGCATCGTACCACCTAAATCACTCTCTTCCGAACGCACTTCAACATTACCGTCTTCATCGCGCCATTCAGTAATTAATGCGATAACTGGATATTTACAATCTGGCGCAAATTCAGTGGAGTTTGCGTCTTCCATACCAACAACATTACGTGCAAACTCAATCATAGCAACCTGCATACCTAAGCAAATGCCTAAGTAAGGGATTTTATTTTCACGCGCATATTGAGCAGCCATAATCTTGCCCTCAATACCACGTTCACCAAAACCGCCGGGTACTAAGATTGCGTCTAACCCTTTAAGCATTTCTACGCCACGAGTTTCAACGTCTTGTGAATCAATGAGTTTGATATTTACGGTAACACGGCTTTTGAAACCACCATGTTTCAATGCTTCAATCACTGATTTATAGGCATCGGGTAACTCAACATATTTACCAACCATACCAATGGTCACTTCGCCTTCAGGATTCGCTTCTTCGTAAATAACTTGTTCCCACTCGGCAAGATTTGCGACTGGGCAATCTAAGCTGAATCGTTTACAGATATAATCATCTAATCCCTGTGATTTCAATAGTGCAGGGATTTTATAAATGGAATCGACGTCTTTTAATGAAATAACCGCTTTCTCAGGTACATTACAGAACAATGCAATTTTGGCACGTTCGTTTGCAGGAATAACGCGGTCTGAACGGCAAATCAATGCGTCAGGCTGGATACCGATCGACAGTAATTCTTTTACAGAATGCTGAGTTGGTTTGGTTTTCACCTCACCCGAAGCGGCTAAATAAGGCACCAATGTTAAATGCAGGTAGAATGTGTGCTCACGGCCCACTTCTGCTGCCATTTGGCGAATCGCTTCTAAGAATGGTAAAGATTCGATATCACCAACAGTCCCGCCGACTTCAACTAAAACGACATCATGGCCTTCACCACCACGGATGATGCGTTCTTTAATTTCATTAGTGATATGAGGAATAACTTGAATAGTAGCCCCAAGATAGTCACCACGACGCTCTTTACGTAATACTTCAGAGTATACGCGTCCCGTCGTGAAGTTATTACGACGGGTCATTT
>NZ_MIIZ01000913.1:0-1964 GCF_001743005.1 Shigella sp. FC1967
CTTGGCATACGCCTCTTGGACATGAAAAAGTTCTAGCTGGCTACTCATCATGCCCCTCCGTACCCTGGAAGATGTCATTGAGCACAGAGGTCGCCTCGGCGCTCTTTACATCATGCTCGGTGTAGAAAGGCCACCAGGTTAATCCGCCACCTTCAAACCATGAGCAGCGGAACTGGATTGTCTGATCAGGAAGGACTTTGAACTCGACATGCTGGGGTTTGTCATAACGGCACATTGCACCAAGGTCTAGGCCAAACTTTTCTTTAACCCATGTGGATGACATCGACCCCTGGCTCAAACCTTGGCTGTTAACCCAATAGACCCGGTTGACAGCACCAGCAATACCGATGAATAGGAAAGCCAGTATTGCCCCGGCCTTCAACCATACAAAAACACTTCTCACAATTATCCTTCCTGCTTTACAAATGGGCCTCTGCCATCGAGAGGCTTTGAAAAAATAGCCCCCGGCTCAGACATCGCCGCCTCGACCTCGTACTTGTTAAAAGTCTCCGTCCACCAGCTATTCATCTGGTAAATCGTGATATTCAGAATTGAAGCAGCCTTGCTCTTACTTGTGGCCGCAACGACAGTTCTGAACTGCCCCTCGGCCCCATAAGTGATCCCGCCATAAACCTTCAACTTCGCCACTATCGTTTTCTCCACCCAAATATGTCTCTCACGTCCCGCACACAGAAGAACCAACTTACCCTTGGCAGGAACGCATCGACTAACACACCTAAGGCGATAACAAACAATGGCGCCATCAGGATGAAGCCCAAACGTGCAACGGTCCCATATATACCTGCACAGATGAGCAAGGCTGCGATGACAGAGCAAACTAGCTGATGCTGACGCCTCAGTCTGGCTAGTTCAGACGATTTCTTGTCACTGTTCATCATCGAGCTCCGCGAGCTGAACACTGACACTGGCTGCCGCTGGAGGGGAAAACTGTACTGTCAGTCCGGATTCAAGCCTGATAGAGGAAACCACCAGCGTATCTGGTCCGGATGACGCCGGTACGACCGCAACAATGGTTCCCCCTTCCAGCAACTGGATGGCATCCTCAACAGTACAGCGCCCCATTACTGATTACCCGCCAAATCCAGCTCTTGCTGGTCTTCATTGGACTCGTCAGTTTTGGGCTCCAGCTCCGCCAGCTTGGCTTTCAGCTCCTGAAACGCATCAACATCTTCCCGGCTCAGGGTAAGGGTGAACGTTTCACCGTCATCGTTCGGCTTGATGTTGTCCAGACGACTGGTAATAGAGCTCACGCCTCGGTGCATGGCTTCAACCACCTTTTTGCCCAGGCGGGGACCTTTCTCGACAGACTTTTTGGTCAGTTTTTTCGGGGCCTTCTTGCCGTCATTGCCATTGGCCTGTTCTTCCTGCGCCTTTTTCAGGATCTCAACAGCGTTGGTGCCGTGCTCGTTGTAGAGCTCCTGAGCGTAGGTGGCAGCCACAGAGCCTTCCTGAATCATCCGTTTCAGTTCCAGAGGCATCTCCAGAAGGGCACGGGCGATACGAACGTGCTCAGCCGAGCGGCCAACACGTTGGGCAATCATCTGGTCGCTCCATCCCCAGTTTGCAAGCCGAGCGTAGATCACGGCTCGCTCAAGTGGAGAAAGAGGGAGCCCATCGTTGCTGGTGGCGATCAGAAGGCTCTGTTCGGCTTCATCGCCCTTGTGCTCTACGACCTGCACGAACTGGATGTCGGCACCTTCCTCGATAGCAAGCAGGATGGCGCGGCGACGGCGATGACCTTCACGGACATACACCTTTCCGTCGATAACTTTGACGATGATCGGCGGAACATAGTCGCCACGCTTGTAAGCATCGGCCAGCACTCGAATACCAGCTTTGATGTCCGGGCGCTCGTAGTAGTTCTCGCAGAAAGCGCCACGGGTGTTAAACCCTTCTTCCTCCAGCAGAAGCTGAGGAGAGATAGTGAATCCATCCCCTTTTTT
>NZ_MIIZ01000914.1:0-1953 GCF_001743005.1 Shigella sp. FC1967
GGAAATGTTAAACCTCGACCCAACATTGGGTTATCAACGCGGAATATCTGAGTCATTCCTCTAGCCCAACGAATACGTTGGTTAACATGTAATGCTAAACGTTCAGTTGCAAGACCCGCAGCTAAAGGAATATCAATAAATGCAGAGTTCCAACCTAAACGTTGTAATTTCAGCGCAGTATGTGCATCTTCAGTTACCGTTTCAACCGCAATACCACCGATTTCTTCAAGAGCACTACGGCGCATAACAGCACATGAACCACAGAAGAATGTCGCATTCCAGTTATCATTACCACGCTGAACAGGACCATAGAAAAGTGCGCCTTCATGTGGTGCATCTTTCGCCGCACTTAAGTTCCGTTCAAATGGGTCTGGCGAGTAGAAATAGTGTGGCGTTTGGATAAGTGCTAATTTTGGATCTTCAAGAAAGCTTCCTACTGTTGCTTGCAAGAAAATACGTGTTGAAATATGGTCACAGTCAAAAACACAGATTAACTCACCCTCTGTTAATCCCATTGCGTGATTTAAGTTCCCTGCTTTAGCATGATCATGAACTTCACGTTCAATGTAAGTTACACCAACGTCACCAGCGAATTGTTTAAATTCTTCACGACTACCATCATCCAATATATAAACTTTCATTTTATCTTGTGGATAATCGATAGCTTGTGCAGCAAGGACAGTATCACGTACAACATCCAAGCTTTCGTTATATGTTGGAATATAAATATCAACCGTAGGCCATTGAGAAACATCTTTAGGTAAAGGCGCTATTTTTCTATTTAATGGCCATGATGTTTGGAAATATCCTAGAACTAATATTACCCAAGAATAAATCTCAGCCATAAACAAACCACTGCCTAAAATAGCTTCAATAGTTGTATTAAAATTTAAAGTATTTGTTGCACGCCAGTAGAGATAACGTGTTGACATCAACAATGAAATAAAAACCATTGTTAATAAGCGTTTTTTTGATTTTTTAAAACCGATAAAAAATAACAGCAATATATTGATAATACCAAATATATATTGTTGTTCGGCGCTCATTGGCATAACAATGAGTGAAAACATGGTTATCAATAGAAAAGCCGTAATTAATGTTTTTAATATTTTATTCATAAACCCATACCTTTGTCATCGCCATAGATCTATTCTTAAGACAAAGGCACTCCATCGACATTAATGAATATCGAAAAGAAATAAACCCATCTTAAAAAATAAAATAACAATGGCTAAAAGATTGACACTAGTCAATATTATTTATTTACACAAAGAGTTTTACTTATTTAGATTAGACAGAGGCAATAAATGACAATATATCTTTCAGTGATATTTTTTCATGAGCATGAACTCTATCAGTTTCTTTGATATCAACTATTTTATTGTCTGCTAACACGTTTTTCTTACTCTTAATTAAATTATCTTTCTTTGCTTTAACAACGAAAGCATCTTGGTGATAAGAAGGGATAGACGATGAAGCAACAGGCTGTTTTGGTTCGTTTTTCACTACAAGTGAAGTTTCAGAAAACGTATCATTACTTAACTTACTAATTTTATTATTATCTTCTTTATTTATAGCTACGGGTTCTATTTTATTATCAACATCTTGTGTTGTAGAGGAAGTAAACTCTTGAAAAGAAAAAGTATCTTCCTGAAACTTATCTTTTAGGTTACTAATATCATCATACATAGTGTGGCCCCTTTAATAACAGTACGCTAAACCTTGTTCAATAATTTGATGCTCATTCAAAATAAGGAAGAGAGAACCTTATAGATAATTTTTACAATAAGTTAAAAATATATCTTTATAAATTTATATATGAACTCTCGTTAAACCATCAATTAATGAAAATCAACTATGTAGGGTAAAACAATCTTATAATTATTTATCTATTTAATTAAAAACAAGCATCATCAGATTAGTAACAATGATTATTTAAATTAAATTGTATAA
>NZ_MIIZ01000915.1:0-1952 GCF_001743005.1 Shigella sp. FC1967
TTATGCCGAAATTAGCCGAGAAATGCTTTTATCAGGCAATTGGTCTGTACCTTACATGCTGGATATTCGCTATTTTGAAAAGCCAGTATTGGGATATTGTTATGCCGAAATTAGCCGAGAAATGCTTTTATCAGGCAATTGGTCTGTACCTTACATGCTGGATATTCGCTATTTTGAAAAGCCAGTATTGGGATATTGGTTAAACAGTATTGCACAATGGTTATTTGGGAGCGGTAATTTTTCTGTTCGTGTCGTCGTTGTGACTTCAACCTTACTTACCGGCTTATTTGTTTATCGTGCTGCTATGCTAGTTTGGCATAAGCGTACTTTAGCGTTTAATGCACTGGTGGTTTTTTTTATCCTCATTTCTTGTGTTAGCTATTGGTACCTACAATATTCTTGATCCTATCGTAACAATGTTTGTCACTATTGCGATGTATTACTTTTTAAGTGGATTATCTGCCCAAGATAAAAAGTCAAAAATTAGTGCTTATATTTTAGTCGGTGTTTTCTGTGGATTAGGTTTTTTAACTAAAGGTTTTATTGCTGTTGTATTACCTGCATTAGTATTTTTTGTAACCGCAATTAGTTTATCTCGTTTTAAAGAAGTCCTTTGTTATGCACCAATAGCGCTTATCTCTATGCTTATTATTGCGGGTCCATGGGTGATTTCAGTTGCACTTCAAGCTCCTGATTATTGGCACTACTTCTTTTGGATTGAGCATGTACAACGCTTTGTTGAAAAAGGAACGGCAAGATCACAACCTATGTGGTTTTATTTGCCTATTGTTATTTTCGGTATTTTACCTTGGTTAGGGTTCTTATTTGGGGCTCTTAAATCAGCAATTCTCTTGAAAAAGGGAACTCTTTATTTCTCGTTTTGGTTATTCCTATTTTTTGCTTTCTTTTCTGCCTCCAGCGGTAAGTTATTAACCTATATGTTACCTTGTTTTGTGCCACTTTCTATTTTGATTGCTCATTATAATGGAAAGAGCTAAAAAAACAAACAAAAATGAAAAAAACTCATAATATTAATGCGATTATCAATACGGTTTTTGGGCTTGTAGGTATCTCTATTATTGTTTACTCGCTTTTTTCTACACGATTTATGTTATATGAAACAACGGAAAAATATAAAGCATTGCTGGGTATTATGGGGTTCTTATGTTGGAGTGTGATGGGGATCGCGTCATTTTTTAAACCCACTCGTTTACTGACTTTATTTTGTTCGATAGGGTTAAGTCTAGTAATTGGGTATGCTATTCCTCATAAAGTAGAAAGTAGAAACACCCCAGAAAAGGTAATTAACCACTATTATAGTGAGCTTGCAGATAAACCTTATATTTTAACAGATGAAGTCGGGATCGGAACATCTTTAGCATGGAGTTTAAAACGCACTGATATTCGTTTAACAGAGACGAAAGGGGAGCTTGCTTATGGTTTGGCATATCCTGATGTGCAAAATAAATATTATGATCTTAAGCAGTTAGTTAACTTAATTGAAGAGAATAATTATCAAGGGATTGCGATTGTTTTAGTCCGACCAGAGACGAAAAGAAATATTATCTATTATCAGTCAATTAAAGAGAAAACCTATTGTTGAAAAACAGGGTGACTTAACATTTGTTTTCTTTAATTAAATGATTTTAAAGTACTATTTTTTAAAAGACTGTTATAAAAATAAAATAAATTTAACTCCAGCTTTAAAATGACATGGATTTGATTTTTTGTGTTGTTTTTATGTGATCAAAGCCTAAAAAATGGATTTTGTTGAGAAATATATTTTGCTCTTTTTAGTTTTAATGGTAGGTTTAAAATGTGTCCATTAAATCGGAGTTAGCTAAGCACTATATGACAAGTCACTTTACTTTATCAGAACCCCCGCCCAAACTAAATGTACTTATGAATGGGGGGTAATTTATGCTGATTTTCCTAACAGAATGTTTTATTAG
>NZ_MIIZ01000916.1:0-1936 GCF_001743005.1 Shigella sp. FC1967
ACCGATCCCCCCCCCCCATTATTGTTTTTTCAGTTGAGAGTCAGTCATTTTTTATTTCTTATGTTTAATGAAGGATCTTTATCATACTGAAAATTCATGTTGTTAGAATGTTTTATATAGAATAAAAACCAGTAGTTATATAAAAATAACGAGTTTAAACATAAAAATAACGTTAAATAAAAGGTGATATTCGTTAAGTGGTATTTAACCAATGGGATTTGACTAAATAACAGTTGATTATCCTAGTGAACAAGAAGATAAAAAATGGGGGCAACTTAAAGATAAAAAAAATGAGTGCCTCTTTTTATCTTTAAGTCAAGGGATGTTACCAAGCTCTTACTGCATCACCTTTGTACATTTCTTTAAATTTTAACTCGATTTGCCTTGAGTGAAGCACTGAAACCAGTTTTTTTAATATTTTCGTCATCTTTGTTATCTTCTCGGGTGACGAGAACATTAGCATAAGGTGAGTTTTTATTTTCTAGAATTAACCCATCGCGAGTTGCAATTAACCCAACCTGAGACGAAAAATTATTGTTAATAATAGCCATTGTCACCGATGGATCATTTAATACATCAGTAAGCTTTGGTGTATCAACTTCAATAAAAGTAATTTCTTTGGGGTTGTAGATAATGTCATCGACTGTTGGAGTAAAACCAACATTTTCATTGAGAGTGATAAGATGATTTTCGGCGAGTAACAAAAGTGCTCGTCCTTTCATACTCGCTTCATTTGAAATCGCAACAAGCGATCCTAATTCTAATTCGTTTATATCGCTAATTTTTTTAGAGTAGGCAGCTAACGGAAAAATATAGGTTTTACTCGCAATATGAAATTTATAATTATAATCTTTCATCTGTGTTTGAAGATAAGGAATGGATTGAAACGCATTCGCATCAACAGTCCTTATCGTTTAGAGCCTGATTAGGACGTTCATAATCATTAAAAGCAATAACTTCAACCTCTAGTCCCTCTGTTAATTTAGCCAAACGAATCACTTCATCCCAAATGACTTGATCAGGTCCTGTATTAATTGCCACTTTTACTTTATGTGTATCTTCTTGAGAACAAGATACAGTAAATAGTGATATTGAGGCTAGAAGTAAACCTGTAATAATCTCCTTCATATCTTCCTCTTAAACAGACCTCGATAAAAACAGCACCATTAATATCATTTGATTAAGAAATATCCTAACAGTAGATTAATAACAAGGAACAAGAAATGATACAAGTACTCAATGCATATAAAGAAAGGAATATTCCTTGAATTATTGCAATTCATTGTTTTGTAAGAAAAAACAAAAATACATCATAATTTGATGAGTTTTATTTATAACTTGTAGATTTATTCATTAATAATTGTATTTATACAAGCATCAGAATATGCGTCTTCAATGCTAAGATAAGATAATTCAGTGACACAATAAGTTTTAAATTGCCATTTGAACTGAATTTCCTCTCCTTTTTTCTTTTCTGAAATTTCATAATTAGAAAAAACGAACAGGGGTAGGTTTTTTGTAAATTATTCCCTATTTTTTTCAGCACTTAACAACACAATCCGATCTTTTTTTTTTCAATAAAATTTTAAAAATCTGAAATTATGATATCAGTAGCTTTAATCTTATTGTTGTAAAGACTTAAGGCATTGGCATATATAGATGGGACAATATACACCTTTTGGTCGTTTCCCTTAATATAAACGGTCACCATATCAACAGGCGGTGAATCATTTAATGAGCGTCTAGATTTAATCACAACATCAGGAACCCCATCGCCATTAAAATCGAT
The DNA here is from genome assembly GCF_001743005.1 of Shigella sp. FC1967. Classification (NCBI taxonomy): domain Bacteria; kingdom Pseudomonadati; phylum Pseudomonadota; class Gammaproteobacteria; order Enterobacterales; family Enterobacteriaceae; genus Shigella; species Shigella sp. FC1967. The sequence continues at coordinate 1,790 of NZ_MIIZ01000916.1, forward strand.
AAGATTTACTCCATATTCTAGTTTTATATCTGCTGATGTTGAAGCAAATGGTAGTGATAAAAAAAGTAATCCTAGCCCAAGATTTACTATCTTATTCATTGTATTGATTTCTTTTTTTGCTTATTACTTACATATCAGACTACTTTG
>NZ_MIIZ01000917.1:0-1926 GCF_001743005.1 Shigella sp. FC1967
TATAAAGCAGAAATAGCACCCTCATCGCACAAAAGACTATTTCTGGCTTTTATTCACTTCATTGCCCTTATTTATCATCTCGTTTACCCCGCATTTTTCAATGACTTCTTTTATTACTAGCCTGCACCAAGTTGTTGTAAAATTATCATCAACTTGTTTACTGTAATTATTTGATTTAAAATAAAATACAGTATAAAGCAGAAATAGCACCCTCATCGCACAAAAGACTATTTCTGGCTTTTATTCACTTCATTGCCCTTATTTATCATCTCGTTTACCCCGCATTTTTCGTAACAAAAAATTCACCTTCTTGAACTAAGCTCTCTTTTCTGTACTCTGGATATATAATCTATATTAACTATGAGGATATTTTATGCAGCAGCAACTGCTTACATGGATACGTCAATTCAATGAGGAGTACGCCCAAATCGCTTCTCTCCTGCTCGTTTTAACCATTATTTTTCTTGTCGCAATCATTCTTCATTTTATTTTGCACAAGTTGGTCTTACCTAAAATTTCCAAAGCAATAAGTCAGTACGATCAGAAAAAGCAACTATCTCTAGAAATAAATAAACTATTTAGCCGTTTTGCTTTTTTAATCCAAGGTGTTGTTGTTAATATTCAAGCGCTGGTGTGGATGGGCCCAGGTAAAACACAAGAAATTCTCACCACCAGCGCTCAAGCGTGGTGCTTAATTTTTGGCTTGTTAATGCTTTTCTCTATTATGGATCTTTGTATGCAGATCATGAGAAATTCATCTTCATTTGGCCGATTACCCTTAAAAGGTATTTTTCAAAGCCTAAAACTCGCTGCCTCTGTACTGATTGGGATAATGATTATTTCCCTGCTTATTGGAAAATCTCCCCTGATTTTACTCAGTGGTTTAGGCGCCATGACGGCGGTATTAATGTTGGTGTTTAAAGATCCTATTATGGGATTAGTCGCTGGTATTCAATTATCTGCAAACAACATGATAAGCCTTGGTGACTGGCTAGAAATGCCTAAATATGGTGCTGATGGTGCCGTCATTGATATTAGTTTAACAACTGTTAAAGTGCGTAATTGGGATAATACGGTTACAACTATTCCCACTTATTCTTTAATTTCAGATTCCTTTAAAAAACTGGCAAGCAATGACAAAATCAGGAGGACGTCGTATTAAACGAAGCCTTTCTCTTGATATTAATAGCATCCATTTTTTAGATAAAAAACAACTTGATGATCTAGAAAAAGCGCACTTATTGGCTCCTTATATAAAAAATAAGGAAAGTGAAATTAATCAATTCAATGCAACCTTAGGTAATGAATGTCAAACACCATTAAACCAACGTGGCATGACTAATATTGGCACCTTCCGTGCGTATGTTGAAGCTTATTTAAAAAACCATCCTAATGTTCATAAACAAATGACAATTATGGTAAGACAATTAGCACCAACCTCGGATGGTCTTCCCATTGAAATTTACGCCTTTACGAATACCACCGTTTGGGTTCAATACGAGGCGATTCAATCAGATATATTTGATCATATCTTTGCTATTTTGCCTCAATTCGGCTTAAGGGTTCACCAATCTCCAACCGGCGATGATGTAAAGAGCACTCAGATTTCCTGTCGAAAAAAGATCTGCAATAAGTTATTTTCATATTAAAGTAAAAAAGAAGAATTATTCTTCTTTTTTTACTTTTCTTATTAACAAATATTGATGTTCTGTTATTTGTTATCATGTTAACAATCTTGTTTTCCCCCTATATTAACAAACATCGATATATTATATTTTATATATCGAACGATTGTTAAATCCTATTTATTTGATGTTTTATTTACCACTAAAGTGGTATTAATTAGAAAATTGTAACCATTTGTTTAATAATTATTTTTTTTATATAACGTTATTAACATTTTTTATATTGATATAAATCATTATA
>NZ_MIIZ01000918.1:0-1923 GCF_001743005.1 Shigella sp. FC1967
CATGTAGAATTTTCAAAGTGACATTCTATTTAAGTAGCAGAAGAACTATCTAAGCTAATTAAATAATTTATCAGATTTATTTAAAAAAACATACTAAATCACCAGTCAGGCATCAGGGAATTTTAATCTCGATTAATTCGAGAGGGATTTTTATTACCTAAATATTGTGTGGAGAGAATAATGTCTTATATTGCAACAGCAACAAATAAACATTTCTATTATCTCGATGTACGGTTCGAAGATATAGATATTCAAGATATTGCGACGGGTTTAGCTAATGAATGTCGCTTTAATGGACAAATTGATAATTTCTATTCTGTTGCTCAGCATTCTGTGTATACCAGTTATTTAGTTGCACCTGAATTTGCTTTAGAGGCCTTACTTCATGATGCCAGTGAAGCTTATGTCAAAGACCTACCGTCACCACTTAAAAAGTTATTGCCTGAATATAAATTAATTGAATTGCGTGTGGAAAAGATGATCCGCAAAAAGTTTGGATTACCTGAAAATATGTCTGATGAAGTCCATTTTGCAGATCTAATGATGTTAGCCACAGAAAAGCGTGATTTAGACATTGATGCAGATAGTAACTGGTTAATGCTTGAAGGTATTCCAGCTAGCGATTTTGCTGTCAACCCGCTAACCCCTCGACAAGCAAAATCCCTATTCTTACGCCGTTTTAATGAGCTTTATAAGGAGGTTGAGAATGGCTAACGGATCAGTAAACAAAGTAATTCTTATCGGCAATTTAGGGCGTGATCCTGAAATTCGCTACCTGCCTTCTGGTGGTGCTATTGCTTATTTAGCTGTGGCCACATCAGAGAAATGGCGTGACAAACAAACGGGTGAAAATCGCGAAAAAACAGAATGGCATCGTGTCGTTCTGTTTGGAAAACTCGCTGATATCGCCAGTGGCTATTTGTGTAAAGGCTCGCAAGTTTATATCGAGGGCCAACTACAAACGCGCGAGTGGGATGATAACGGCGTTAAACGCTACACAACAGAAGTTGTTGTAAGGATTGGAGGCACATTGCAGATGTTAGGCGGTGCTAGTAAATCAGCAGGATCACAACCAGCACAGCAAAACCCGCCACCGGCTCAACCTCAAGCACAGAGTAGTCAGCCACCAATGGATTTTGAGGATGATATTCCCTTCGCACCTATTGGGCTTATGTATCCACGCCATTTAATTAATGTGGTTTAACCTACTTACTCAGTGCAAGGATGCAATTAAGAGGAATGACGATGAAACACCCATCAATTATACAAATTAGCAACGATAGTATTCAAACGCTACTAATGAAAGGGGAGCATACCGCCAGCGAGGTGATTAATTCAGCCATTGAGTCTGGGGAAATAGATGAGAGTGACCGCCAATTTTGGGAAAAATACGACAAGGTAGATATTTGTTATTTTAAAGCAGTTCCCAAGCCTGGTTATTCAGCGTATTACCATGAATCAAGCAAAGATATTAAAGGTGCATTTTTAGCAACGGCTGTCATGGTTTATTGGTAATGATTAAAGAGGAAGAGAATGAAACCAATACTTGATATGTGTTGTGGCTCTCGCATGTTTTATTTTGATAAACAAGACGACCGAGTTTTATTTAATGATATTAGAGCTGAAGAACATATTTTATGTGATGGAAGAATTTTAAATATAACACCAGATATTATTTCTGATTTTAAAAACCTGCCATTACCAGATAATACCTTTTATCAAGTACTATTTGACCCACCTCATTTAATTAGAGTTGGTAAAAATAGTTGGATGTTTAAAAAGTACGGGCGATTAAATAAAGAGTCATGGAAAGACGATTTATCAAAAGGGTTTAGTGAAGCATTTAGAGTGCTTAGGCCTGGAGGAACATTGCTGTTCAAATGGAATGAAACCCAAATACCTGTTAAACAAATTTTAGCACTA
>NZ_MIIZ01000919.1:0-1912 GCF_001743005.1 Shigella sp. FC1967
TCATCTTCTTCATCAAATCTTGAAAGAATAATGAAATGCTCAGGAGAAACAGCATCATCCCCTATTCCGATAATGGTGACATCATCTTCAACATAGCAATTGACTTCTGTCGCAGTAAACGTAATTTCTTCAGTCATTATTTTTCCTATAAGATCTAAAAATCCCGCCATTAAGCGGGATTTAATATTGGCGAAATAAGTGTATTTAACACTTATTTTTTCATGCTACCAACCATATCTTCTGGACGTACCCAGCTATCGAATTCTTCCGATGTCAGGTAGTTCAGTTTCAGTGCAGATTCTTTCAGTGTTAAGCCTTCTTTATGCGCTTTCTTCGCAATTTCAGCTGCTTTATCGTAACCGATATGAGTATTTAGCGCCGTCACTAGCATTAATGATTCATGCAGTAGTTTATTGATACGTTCACGATTTGGCTCAATACCAATTGCACAGTGCTCATTGAAACTACGCATACCATCAGCCAGTAAGCGGACTGATTGTAAGAAGTTATCAATGATCATTGGACGATAAACGTTCAGTTCAAAGTTACCTGATGCACCACCAATATTAATAGCAACGTCATTACCCATAACTTGAGCACATAACATTGTTAATGCTTCACATTGTGTTGGGTTAACTTTACCTGGCATGATGGAACTACCTGGTTCGTTTTCTGGGATAGCGATTTCGCCAATACCACAACGAGGACCAGATGCTAACCAACGCACGTCGTTAGCGATCTTCATTAATGATGCGGCCAACCCTTTTAAGGCACCATGTGAATGGACTAATGCATCACAAGTTGCTAATGCTTCAAATTTATTAGGCGCCGTTACAAAAGGCTGACCTGATAATTCAGCGATACGTTTAGCAACACGAACAGCATACTCTGGATGGGTATTTAGCCCTGTCCCAACAGCTGTCCCCCCTAGCGCTAATTCACAAACATGAGGAATTGAATCATCGATATGTTTGATGTTGTGCTCAAGCATAGCCGCCCAACCAGAGATCTCTTGGCCTAACGTCAGCGGTGTCGCATCTTGCAGGTGAGTACGACCAATTTTAACGATGTCATGGAAAGCTTCTGCTTTCTCTTTGAATACTTTCAATAATGATTTTAATTCTGGCAGTAAATCCTGACGTAATGCAATAACAGCAGCAACATGCATGGCCGTTGGGAACACATCATTTGAACTCTGACTTTTGTTAACATCGTCGTTCGGATGGATTTTGCGTTCCATGCCACGAATACCACCGAGTATCTCACTACCACGGTTCGCTAACACTTCATTCATATTCATATTTGATTGAGTGCCAGAACCGGTCTGCCAGATTGCTAATGGGAATTCAGTTGGATGTTTACCTGCCAGCACTTCATCTGCAGCGGCGATAATTGCATCAGCGCGTTCTTTGGGTAATAAACCTAAATCCATGTTAACACCCGCGGCGGCTTTCTTCGTGATAGCAAGCGCGTGGATAAGTGCAACAGGCATTTTTTCAACTGAAATACGGAAGTGTTCAAGAGAACGCTGCGTTTGAGCTCCCCATAACTGGTCAGCGGGTACTTCGATTTGCCCCATTGAGTCTTTTTCAATGCGAGTGGCTGCCATTTCAATCTCCTTAAGTACACAGAATAATTGATTAATTCCGGATCATTTTCTAGTAAATAACTCGGATGCCAATATCATGCCATAAACAGAATAATAAATATGAGAGCTAAAGCGAGCTTATGGAATTTATAACAGAATGAAATCTGTTGATTTTTTTGAAAAATACAGTTAGCAACCCTATTTTATTGCCAATGCTATTATTTAAGCTTTCATATTTATACCCATACTTATTATGAGCCTTTATTATTCATCATAAATAGAATTACATCACAATTAAATATTGTCTAAATCTAAAAATGAGTA
>NZ_MIIZ01000920.1:0-15979 GCF_001743005.1 Shigella sp. FC1967
CAGAAGATTTATGCCTGATTTACCTCATTATGTTTAAAGTTCTAGAAGAAATAAAGATAAATAAAAAAAATGAGGTTTCCCATGCAGATTCAAATTTTAAAAAAAAATGATATAAAACAATCAATTAATGGTAATTTGGGATGGTATCGATATGTTAATTACAATATTAGCTGTTGATATAGACTATTAAATAAAACTAGCAATAAAAAATGCAGCTTCTATTTTAGAAACTGGCATTTTAAATAGTATCAATCTGAAATTATTAACAGATTTGTTACTTACTTGATCAGTGATTTAATTGCTTCACCAATATCCGCTAAGCTACGCACTGTTTTAACGCCTGCAGATTCAAGGGCAGCAAATTTCTCATCCGCGGTGCCTTTACCACCCGCAATAATTGCACCCGCATGTCCCATACGTTTGCCTTTAGGTGCTGTTACACCAGCGATATAGCCGACAACTGGCTTCGTTACGTGCTCTTTGATATAAGCAGCCGCTTCTTCTTCCGCTGTCCCCCCAATCTCACCGATCATCACAATCGCTTCTGTTTGTGGATCTTCTTGGAATAGCTTCAGAATATCAATAAAGTTAGAGCCCGGAATTGGATCACCACCAATACCAACACAGGTTGATTGACCTAAACCAACGTCTGTTGTTTGCTTAACAGCTTCATAAGTTAATGTACCTGAACGAGATACAATACCGACTTTACCTGGTAAGTGAATGTGACCAGGCATAATACCAATCTTACATTCACCAGGAGTGATAACACCTGGACAGTTAGGGCCAATCATACGCACGCCAGCTTCATCTAATTTAACTTTTACCGTCAGCATATCCAACGTAGGAATACCTTCCGTAATAGTAATAATTAGTTTAATGCCCGCATCAATTGCTTCTAAGATTGAATCTTTACAAAATGGTGCGGGGACATAAATTACTGTCGCAGTTGCTCCCGTTGCTTCAACGGCTTCACGTACGGTATTGAATACAGGTAAACCTAAGTGCGTAGTACCGCCTTTACCCGGTGTCACACCACCAACCATTTTCGTACCGTAAGCAATAGCTTGCTCTGAATGGAATGTTCCTTGGCTACCAGTGAAACCTTGGCAAATGACTTTGGTATTCTTATCGATTAAAATAGACATTATTTTGCCTCCGCTGCTGCAACAACTTGTTTCGCGGCATCAGTTAAGCTTTTAGCAGCGATAATATTTAATCCACTATCTGCTAATTTTTTGGTGCCTAACTCTGCATTGTTTCCTTCAAGACGAACAACCACAGGAACATTAACGCCAACTTCTTCAACTGCGCCAATAATACCGTCTGCGATTAAGTCACAACGAACAATACCGCCAAAAATATTGACTAATACAGCACTGACATTTTCATCTGACAAAATAATCTTAAATGCTTCAGTTACGCGCTCTTTTGTTGCACCACCACCTACATCGAGGAAGTTTGCAGGCTCACCGCCATGAAGTTTAACGATATCCATTGTCCCCATCGCTAAACCAGCACCATTAACCATACAGCCAATGTTGCCATCTAATGCAACGTAGTTCAGTTCCCATTGTGCAGCTTGTGCTTCACGAGGATCTTCTTGTGAAGGATCATGCATTTCACGCATTTCTGGTTGACGATACAACGCATTACTATCTACACCTAATTTACCATCAAGACAAATTAGATCGTCTTCTTTAGTAATAACCAGTGGGTTAATTTCGATTAAAGCAAGATCGCGCTCTAAGAAAATAGAAGCTAATCCCATAAAGATTTTAGCAAATTGACTAACTTGCTTGCCTTTTAAACCCAGTTTAAATGCTAATTCTCTTCCCTGATAAGGCATAGGGCCTGTCAGTGGATCAATAATTGCGCGATGAATAAGTTCTGGCGTTTCTTCAGCCACTTTCTCAATCTCAACGCCACCTTCTGTTGAGGCCATAAAGACAACGCGGCGGGTACCACGGTCAACAACCGCACCAAGATAAAGCTCTTTAGCAATATCAGTGGCTGCTTCAACCAAAATCTGTGTAACCGGCTGACCATTAGCATCTGTTTGATAAGTGACTAAACGTTTACCTAACCATTGTTCAGCAAATGCGCGGATCTCTTCTTTAGATTTAACGACTTTTACGCCGCCCGCTTTACCACGTCCACCCGCGTGAACTTGACACTTCACGACCCAAGGGCCTTGACCGATTTTTGATGCAGCTTCTTCTGCCTCGCGCGGTGTGGTGCAGGCGAAACCAGCAGGTGCTGGTAATCCATACCGTGTGAAAAGCTGTTTTGCCTGATACTCGTGTAAATTCATGATGTTCTATCCATAATCTTGTTGAAAGTCGGGCTTTCTTATTTTTTTGACTATAAGCCAGAGAAATCTGGCTTCACGAACACACTGTACTTCTTTGATGCTTGTGACTGTTGCTAAGTAGGCAGGAGGAGCATCTCCTGCCTAAAAGCGATATTTATTACCTATACATCCAGTAATAAACGAGCTGGATCTTCTAGCATCTCTTTAACGGTTACTAAGAAACCGACAGACTCACGACCATCAATTAAACGGTGGTCATAAGACAGAGCCAGATACATCATTGGTAGAATAACAACCTGACCATCAACTGCCATTGGACGATCTTTAATTGCATGCATTCCTAAAATGGCACTTTGTGGTGGGTTGATAATTGGAGTTGACATTAATGAACCGAAAACACCACCATTTGTAATAGTGAAGTTACCCCCTGTTAAGTCTTCAACAGTCAACTTACCATCACGACCTTTTACAGCTAATGCTTTGATGTTTTTCTCAATATCTGCCATGCTCATTGCATCCGCATCGCGTAATACTGGTGTTACCAGACCACGCGGTGTTGATACTGCAATACTGATATCGAAGTAGTTGTGATAAACCACATCAGTACCATCGATAGAAGCATTGACTTCTGGATAGCGTTTCAGCGCTTCAACAACGGCTTTAATATAGAAAGACATAAAGCCTAAACGTACACCGTGGCGTTTTTCGAATGCTTCACCATACTGAGCACGTAAATCTTTGATTGGTTGCATGTTGATTTCGTTAAACGTTGTCAACATTGCAGTGGTATTTTTCGCCTCTAATAAGCGTTCTGCGACACGTTTACGTAAACGTGTCATTGGTACACGTTTTTCGCTACGATGAGATAACAGTGCTTGAGGCGCTTCGGCTACCGGTTGTGCCGTTGATTTATTCGCTACATGACCTTCGATATCTTGACGAGTTAAACGTCCACCGACACCACTACCTTTCACATCTGCAGGGTTAATATCGTGTTCAGCCACTAAGCGACGTGCTGTTGGACTTAGCGCATCATTATTGCCTTTTTCAGCAATATCAGCATGTTGACGCTGTGCTGGAGTGCTATCTTGAGCAGGTTTCACATCAGCAGGAATACCAGTGCTATCACCTAAACGAATACGACCTAGTAATTGGCGTGAACCAACAGTAGCGCCCTCTTCTTCAAGAATGCTTTCTAAAACGCCAGCTTCACTTGCAGGTACTTCTAAAACAACTTTGTCTGTTTCGATTTCAACCAGCACTTCATCGCGTTGAATGCTATCACCAGGTTTTTTATGCCAAGTTGCGACCGATGCGTCAGCAACTGATTCAGGGAGATCCGGTACTAGAATATCTACACTACTCATTTTCTATCCTTATTTATTCAACTTTCAGTGCGTCTTCAACCAGAGCTTTTTGTTGCTCCTGATGAACAGAGGTATAACCAACTGCTGGAGAGGCTGATGCAGGACGTCCTGCATAACGTAATGTTGCGCCTGCTGGAATAGCATCACGGAAGTTATGCTGACTACAGTACCAAGCACCTTGATTCAGGGGCTCTTCTTGACACCAAATAAACTCTTTGACATGAGCATAAGGTGCGAGAATTTGCGCAATATCTTCGTGTGGGAATGGATACAGTTGTTCGATACGAATAATGGCAACGTTGTTTTGCTCATTAGCGCGACGTTGTTCTAATAAATCGTAGTAAACCTTACCGGAACACATCACAACACGTTTCACATCAGCAGGTTTTAAATCATCGATTTCACCAATAACAGGTAAGAATTTACCATTTGCTAATTCATCCAGCTCAGAAACCGCTAATGGATGACGTAACAGTGATTTTGGTGACATTACGATAAGTGGGCGACGCATACCACGTAACGCTTGACGGCGTAACATATGGTAAACCTGAGCCGGCGTTGATGGCACACAAACCTGCATGTTTTGTTCTGCACACAGTTGCAGATAACGTTCTAAACGGGCAGAGGAGTGCTCTGGACCTTGGCCTTCATAACCGTGTGGTAACAACATAACTAAACCACACATACGGCCCCATTTTTGCTCACCCGAGCTAATAAATTGGTCGATAACCACTTGAGCTACGTTTGCGAAGTCACCAAATTGGGCTTCCCAAATTGTTAAACCGCGAGGTTCTGTTGTGGCATAACCATATTCAAATGCAAGTACAGCTTCTTCTGTTAATACAGAGTCCCAGACATTAAATTGTCCTTGAGCATTGTGAATATTAGCTAATGGTACATAAACAGAGCCATTTGTTTGGTTATGAATAACGGCATGACGGTGGAAGAATGTACCACGTCCCGCATCTTCACCAGAAAGGCGAATGGCGATACCTTGGTCAACTAAAGTCGCATATGCCAATGTTTCTGCTGCCCCCCAGTCGAGTAATTTCTCACCTTCTGCCATAACAGCACGGTCAGCATAAATTTTCTCAACACGAGACTGCATCACGATTTCTGAAGGAACGGTACTCACACGACGCGCTAAATCTTGTAAACGCGTTTTCTCTACTTTATGTGGATACTCTTCATTCCATTCGTGATTTAAGTATGGTTCCCATGTGTAAGAATGCAGACCCATTGGGCGGTATTCTTCAACAACACAATCCCCACGATCCAACGCATCACGATAGAGGTTGACCAGTTCTGTCACATCATTAGCATCAAGCAACGATTGAGCAACCAATTTATCCGCATAAATTTTACGTGGTGTTGGATGTTTTTTGATTTTTTGATACATCAGAGGTTGAGTCGCATTTGGCTCATCCGCTTCGTTGTGACCATGACGACGGTAACACACGAGATCAATCATGACATCGCGTTTAAACGTATTACGGAAATCCAATGCTAAGCGAGTAACAAAAGCGACCGCTTCAGGATCATCTGCATTAACGTGGAAAATCGGTGCCTGAACCATTTTCACAATATCAGTACAGTATTGTGTTGAACGGGCATCTTTTGGATTGGAAGTCGTAAAACCAACTTGGTTATTGATAACAATACGAACGGTACCACCAACTTCATAACCACGCGCCTGAGACATGTTTAGGGTTTCTTGCACAACACCTTGACCAGTCACAGCCGCATCACCATGAATAGTGATAGGAAGAACCATATTGCTACGCGCTTCATCTAAACGATCACGACGAGCACGAACAGAGCCGATAACAACAGGGCTAACTATCTCTAGGTGAGATGGGTTAAAAGCTAATGCGAGGTGAACTTGCGCACCTTCAGTCGCAAAATCAGATGAGAAACCTTGGTGATATTTAACGTCACCCGTTCCCAAATGTTCTTTATGAATACCCGCAAATTCATCAAATAAATCCGCTGGTTTTTTACCTAGGATATTAACCAGAACGTTTAAACGTCCACGGTGTGCCATACCAAGAACCACTTCACGAGTGTCTTGTTTACCTGCATGGCGAATTAAATCTTTTAACATCGGAATTAATGCATCACCACCTTCTAAAGAGAAGCGTTTTGCACCAGGGAATTTCGCACCTAAATAGCGCTCTAAACCTTCAGCTGCGGTTAGCTCTGTCAGGAAGCGTAACTTTTCTTCTTTAGTGAATTGGTCTGCAACATTCACTGATTCTAAACGTTGTTGTATCCAACGTTTTTCCTCAGTATTAGTGATATGCATATATTCAGCGCCGATTGAACCACAGTAAATGCGTTTCAGTGCTTCATATAAATCACCTAATTTCATTGTTTCTTTGCCGATAGCAAAAGAACCAACGTTAAAGGTTTCTTCAAAGTCTTCTTTAGTTAGATTATGGAAAGCAGGATCTAAATCTGGAACAGATTCTTGTTTCCATAAACCAAGCGGATCGAGATTAGCATTTTGGTGACCACGGAAACGGAAGGCATTGATGAGCTGCAAAACTTTAACTTGTTTTGAGTCCATTGCCGGATCGCTTACCGAGGTATGATATCGAGTGGATTCTTTTGCGAGGCGTCTGAAGTAGTCGCGGGTTTGAGAATGCGACTGTTCTATGCCTTGACTTGCGGGCAGTTGTTGAAAAATCTCTCTCCAACTTTCGTCAACAGAGTTTGGGTCAGTTAGGTAATCTTCATAGATATCTTCTATGTAAGACTGATTCTCTCCTGCTAGAAAGGTTGATTCTAGCCAGTCCTTCATTGCGCCGTTCTGCATTATGATCCCTTAAGCTATACAGCTTTAGTTCGCCGTGGATAACTAATACCGTGATTAAACGGTGTCGATTGCAAGGTTCTCTTATGACCCGCTATCTCGCAGGTTCTTTAAATATGGAGCTTTAGCTCTCAAGGAACCTTTAAGCACTGTCTTACAGTGGTTAAAGGTGCCTTACTATTTTTACCGCAAACGTCTAACTTAGCTTTTCCATTAACCGCCCTAACTATTTTAGGGCGGTTATTATTTTATGCACTACGTTTTAACAACATTGACTTAATATGACCAATCGCTTTTGTTGGATTAAGTCCTTTAGGACATACGCTGACACAGTTCATGATGCCATGACAACGGAACACACTGAACGCATCATTAAGATCATCAAGACGAGATTCAGTTTCTGTATCTCGACTATCAATCAAGAAACGATAAGCCGCTAACAATCCTGCTGGCCCGATAAACTTATCTGGATTCCACCAGAATGACGGGCAAGAGGTTGAACAACAAGCACAAAGGATACAATCATAGAGTCCATCAAGCTTTTCACGCTGTTCGGGTGACTGTAAGTTCTCACGAGCAGGAGGATTTTTGCCATTATTAATTAAATACGGACGAATTTTCTCATACTGTGTATAGAACTGAGTCATATCCACTATTAAATCACGAATTACTGGTAAACCGGGTAACGGTCTGATCACAATTTTCTTACTTCCTTTCTGTAAAGATGAAATAGGTGTGATACAAGCCAAACCATTTTTACCATTCATGTTCACGCCATCAGAGCCGCAAACACCTTCACGACAAGAACGACGGAACGATAAGGTAGGATCTTTTTCCTTTAATTGAATTAATGCATCCAACAGCATCATGTCACGCCCTTCAGGCACTTCGAGGGTGTAATCTTGCATATGCGGCGCATTATCAACGTCGGGATTGTAACGATAAATCGAAAATTCAAGTTTCATATTTAAGTCTCCGCAACTTCAATAACACCGCTAATTAATAGGTACGCACTTTTGGTGGGAAGGCTTCACGCAGTTTCGGCTGCATGTTGACTTCACGTCGTGTCATTGTTTCGGTTTGCGGTTGATATAATGTATGGCATAACCAGTTAGCATCATCACGCTCTGGGAAATCGAAACGGCTATGAGCTCCACGGCTTTCTGTACGGAAGTTTGCCGATACTGCTGTGGCATAAGCCGTTTCCATCAAGTTATCTAATTCTAAGCATTCAATACGCTGTGTATTAAACTCACTTGAATTATCATCCAGTCTTGCATTTTGTAAGCGCTCACGGATAACTTTCAGTTCTTCTAAGCCTTTTGCCATTGCATCGCCTTCACGGAATACCGAGAAGTTATGTTGCATACAAGATTGCAGTGCTTTACGGATTTCAACAGGATCTTCACCAGAACGGTTGTTTTCCCAGCGATTTAAACGAGTTAAAGCGGCTTCAACATCAGAATCGCTCGCATCACGCATTGTGCCTTGTTCCATCAATGACTCTTTTAAGTGAACGCCAGCTGAACGACCAAATACAACGAGGTCTAACAGTGAGTTACCACCTAAGCGGTTTGCACCGTGAACAGATACACAAGCGATTTCACCGACTGCGAACAGTCCAGGGATCACAACATCTTCGCCCTTCTCGTTTACACGAATAGCTTGCCCCGTCACTTTTGTTGGGATCCCTCCCATCATATAGTGACAAGTAGGTATAACAGGAATGGGTTCTTTAACTGGATCAACGTGTGCGAACGTACGAGATAGATCAAGAATACCTGGTAAACGTGATTCAAGGACTTCTTTACCCAGATGATCGAGTTTCAATTTCGCATGTGGACCCCAAGGGCCATCACAACCACGACCTTCACGAATTTCAATCATAATAGAACGCGCAACCACATCGCGACCCGCAAGGTCTTTGGCATTTGGTGCATAGCGTTCCATAAAGCGTTCACCGTCTTTATTCAACAGATATCCGCCTTCACCACGACAACCTTCTGTCACTAATACGCCAGCCCCTGCAATACCCGTTGGGTGGAATTGCCACATTTCCATATCTTGCAGAGGAACACCAGCACGAACGGCCATCCCCACACCATCACCAGTGTTGATATGCGCATTTGTGGTCGATTGGTAAATACGACCGGCACCACCTGTCGCTAAAATTGTCGCATTTGCTTTGAAATAAACGACTTCACCTGTTTCGATACAAATTGCAGTACAACCGACAATATCGCCATCTTGGTTTTTCACGAGATCCAGTGAATACCACTCTGAAAAAATAGTGGTGTGGTTTTTTAAATTTTGCTGATAAAGGGTATGCAGTAATGCGTGCCCAGTACGGTCAGCAGCAGCGGCTGTACGAGCGGCTTGTTCGCCACCAAAATTTTTTGACTGGCCACCGAATGGACGCTGATAAATACGACCATCATCTAGGCGAGAAAATGGGAGCCCCATATGTTCCAGCTCTAAAATTGCTTCAGGGCCGGTTTTACACATATATTCGATAGCGTCTTGGTCACCAATATAGTCGGAACCTTTTACTGTATCGTACATGTGCCATTCCCAGTTATCCTCATGGGTATTACCCAGAGCAACAGTAATACCACCTTGAGCGGAAACAGTATGTGAACGAGTAGGAAAAACTTTAGAAATCAGTGCACAAGACAGACCCATTTGAGAAATCTGTAAAGCGGCACGCATACCAGCACCACCAGCACCAATAACAACAGCATCAAACTCTCTTACTGGCAAATTCATTACACACCCCACACCACAATTGTTCCATAAATAAGATAAACCAACAGCGCAACAACAATAATCAGTTGTAAAGTCAGGCGTAATGCCAGCGGTTTAATATAGTCCGTTAACACTTGCCACATTCCGATCCACGCGTGAATAAGAATAGAAAGCAGGGTCAATATGGTGAACACTTTGGTTAAGGATGAGCTAAAGAACCCACGCCATACCTCATAGGTTATTTCTGTTGTAGCAATAAATCCCACAAGATAAAGAACATATAAAACGATAATAATGGCTGAGGCACGAAGGAATAACCAATCCTGTATGCCAGTACGGCCTAAAGTAGAAGAATTACTTACCATACTAATACCCCCGCCAATATTGATAAAATAACGGTAATAACCATTGATGCAGCCGCAGATTTGCGCCCCACAATCAAGGTTTCATCAATAAAGCCGAAGTCCATTAACATATGACGAATACCACCACAAATGTGATACGCCAATGCTGTTAGGATGCCCCACAAAATAAATTTCGCGAAGAAGCCAGTCATAATTTCAGCGGCTTGCTGAAAACCTTCAGGAGAAGAGAGAGAGGTGCCAAGTAACCACAGTAAGATGCCCACTGCGACTAACATGATAACCCCAGAGACACGATGCAAGATCGATGCGATAGCAGGGAGTGGAAACTGTATCGTCTGTAAATCCAGATTGACAGGTCTTTGTTTTTTCACAATTTATGCCCACACAGCTTTTATAATTTTTCCTTCCTCCGGACCTGGATGGAAATCAAACAGCGAATGGGGTACAAAGGCACATCTTAAGTAAAATGTTAAATCCGTCTATTTTACAAAAAGTGTGGATTCGTTACGCTGGTTCTCCATACAACAAAGGTTCCGGAGACCTGCGCGCAGTATAAGTGCTTCACAAAATTATTACAATTACCACACAACTTGTGTGCCCGACATTTGCCTCGAACAGTGAGAGGGATCACTATTTAATACATCGGATGCAAAAATGATTAGCATTTTTGACACATGCACAACATTTTAATTACATTTACTGCATTATTTTAATGTTTATGTTTTTTTTTGTGCGCAAACACGCTTCCAGAAACTTCAAACTTATGTAAAAGTGATAGCAGTACTAATTCTAAGTGCATTGCATAAAAAAGCACCTAAAAAAAACATAACATCAAAAGCTCCTTAACATAAGTGACACACTATAGACGTAGACATTACGGGCATTAAATAAAACTCAGCTAGGTGCCTTATATCAACTATAGTTTCACTATCGAAGTGCATCTTTATGAAGATACCCTCGACTTTGTTAGGAGACATATAAGCGCTAAGGAGATTATAAATGGCTGATAACAAAGCTAAGCTAACGATTGCTGAAACATCTGTAGACTTGGACGTTCTATCCCCTACACTCGGTTCCAAAGTTATTGATATTCGTACTCTCGGCTCCAAAGGTTATTACACCTATGATCCCGGCTTTACCTCAACCGCTTCTTGTGAATCGAAAATTACCTATATCGACGGTAATAACGGTATTTTACTGCACCGCGGTTTCCCTATTGGACAATTAGCCACTGAGTCAACCTACTTAGAAGTCTGTTATATCTTGCTTTATGGAGAAGCACCGACCCAAGAGCAATACGATAAATTTAAAACAACCGTCACTCGCCATACCATGATCCATGAACAAATCACTCGCCTGTTCCATGGTTTCCGTCGTGACTCACACCCAATGGCGGTACTTTGTGGTGTGACAGGGGCTTTAGCTGCGTTTTACCATGATGCGCTTGATGTATCTAATCCTGTTCACCGTGATATTACTGCATATCGTTTACTGTCTAAGATGCCTACTGTTGCAGCAATGTGTTACAAGTACTCCATTGGACAACCTTTCGTTTACCCAAGAAACGACCTGTCCTATGCGGGTAACTTCCTACATATGATGTTTGCCACACCTTGTGAAGAATACGTGGTTAACCCTGTTCTTGAACGTGCGATGGATAGGATCTTTATTCTCCATGCTGATCATGAACAAAATGCCTCAACATCTACTGTACGTACTGCGGGCTCTTCGGGTGCAAATCCATTTGCCTGTATTGCTGCGGGTATTGCTTCACTATGGGGACCTGCTCATGGTGGTGCTAACGAAGCTTGTTTACGTATGTTGGAAGAGATCAAAACGGTTGAACACATTCCTGAATTTATTAAACGCGCAAAAGATAAAAATGACTCCTTCCGTTTAATGGGCTTTGGTCACCGTGTTTACAAAAACTATGATCCTCGTGCAACAGTCATGCGTGAAACCTGTCATGAAGTGTTAAAAGAATTAAACCTCAATGACAGCTTACTTGAAGTGGCAATGGAATTAGAACGTATTGCTCTAAACGATCCGTACTTTATTGAGAAAAAACTGTACCCTAACGTTGACTTCTACTCTGGTATTATCCTTAAAGCGCTAGGTATTCCATCTAATATGTTCACTGTTATTTTTGCTATTGCACGTACAATTGGCTGGATTGCTCACTGGAATGAAATGCACGAAGACGGCCTGAAAATTGCGCGTCCTCGTCAGCTTTATACGGGATATAATGAGCGCAATTTCAAAAGTGAAATTAAAAAGAAATAATTGATTTCTATTAATGATTTCGCTTACTAAGCCCCGTTTAAATCGGGGCTTTATGTTTTAAACTTGTCAATAAAATCCAATCAGCTTTTCAAATATTCTTGCGGTGTTTGCCCTGTCATTTTTTTGAAAAAGGTAATAAAGGCACTGTCACTGGCAAATCCTAATATCTGGCTAATATCAATATAGCGATGATGGGTAGCTAATAATTCAATGGCTTTCATTAATCGCCATTGTTGGCGCCATTGTTGATAGCTCAGTCCTGTTTCTTTGTAAAATAAACGTGTGATCGTTTTTTCACTCGCCCCCACATACTTCGCCATTTCTTGTAATGCTGGTGGCAAATCATCAAAGGATAAACGACTTAACCGTCTATCTTTAGGCATAAATAAATGATTATGTTGCCGCGGGGCCTGAGCGATTTCATCAAAAAAAACAGCCAATAAATTGGCGTAGCGACCTTCTTCCCACTGAGTATCAAAATCAGCAATAGAAATTCGTTCTAATATTTCTCGTAAAAGAGGTGAAATCGTTAAGATCTCACTGTCATTGGGAAAATTATCATGAAATTCTTCACTAATATAAACTGAACGATATCCAACAGAAGCATACATTTCGACTCGATGCTCAACTCTCGGGGGGATCCACGCAATCCTCATGGGAGGTAACACAGAAACGCGGGAAGCCAAAGTAATTCGCATACACCCTGACTGTGTAAATAATAACTGCCCGCGATCATGAGAATGAAATCCTGAGTCGTGCTTTCCCATTTCTGCCGCAATACCAACGACTGATGCAAGATGCTCTTCTGGCACAAAGTGGTCGTATTGATTAAGCCAAGCCATCACT
This sequence comes from Shigella sp. FC1967, assembly GCF_001743005.1. Taxonomy (NCBI): domain Bacteria; kingdom Pseudomonadati; phylum Pseudomonadota; class Gammaproteobacteria; order Enterobacterales; family Enterobacteriaceae; genus Shigella; species Shigella sp. FC1967. The sequence continues at coordinate 12,736 of NZ_MIIZ01000920.1, forward strand.
TGTCCTATTTGAAAAATAATATGTCTTTATGTTTATGACAAGACATTCATTATCTCTGTATTCTGTCCATCAAGATTTAAGGATGTAGGATAAAAAGATGAACAAAAAACTCTCTTTATGGTTAGCAATTGCGTTAATGATGTTTCCACAAATTGCAGAAACCATTTATAGCCCAGCACTGACCGATATTGCAAACGGCTTTCATGTCAGTGCAAACGAGGCTGGACAAACACTTTCGCTCTATTTCTTTGCGTTTGCATTGGGCGTCATTATATGGGGTCGATTATGTGATGTCATTGGTCGTCGTCCGACAATGTTAGCTGGACTGTTTATTTATGCTATTGCCTGTCTTGGCGTTTTTATGACACAAGATTTTTCAGTCTTACTTGGATTGCGTATGCTTTCTGCTTTTGGCGCTGCGGTAGGCTCAGTCGGCACACAAACCATTATGCGAGATGTGTATAGTGGTGATGAATTGGCTAAAGTTTTCTCTGTTATGGGAGCGGCTATCGCTCTAAGTCCCGCTATTGGGATGTTAAGCGGTTCATTATTAGTAAGTTATGCTGGTTACCAAGGTGTATTTAGTGGCCTTGCCTTTCTTGCTGTGATTTTACTGCTATGGAGTACTTTTGCGTTACCTGAAAGTCGCCCTGAAACCGTAAAAACAGCGCCATTAGGAGAAACAGCAATAACCATGCTTAAAGATAAGCAAATTGCGAAAACAGTATTATTAATTGCCTTTTTTAATATCAGCCTTTTTGCTTATTATCAGTTAGCACCTTTTATGTTTGATCAACAAGGTTATAGCGCCAGTACTTTTGGTTATAGCGGTATTGCATTGGCAATTGGTGTTGGTATTGGCTCTTATATTAATAAAGCACTATTAAACCATCATTGGTCATGTGAAAAATTAGTTTTACTTGCAAGTGTTATTGCATTAGCCAGTGCCATAGGAGTTTATTTATTACGTAACCACATTAGCTTTATTATTCCAATGATAACAAGTGTTGTTGCTTATGGCATTGCTATTCCAAATATCTTAGCCACAGCATTAACACAATATAAAGATCGTTTAGGCACTGCGGGTGCATTATTAGGCTTATTCTACTATTTGTTAATTGGTGGTGGGCTTGCACTTGCAGGATGGGGACAAAGTTTAGCCATTACTTTGCTGATTTGTAGTTTAGGTTCATTGCTACTCTCTTTTTCTCATCAAACAACAAAGTCGTAAACCTAACTGCGCTTCTTAAATTTATTAGGAAGCGCTTTTTATTTTACTATTTTTATATAAACTTTAGAAGGAGCGACATCAACAAATTAAAAATAAATAAGGATAAAAATGGCAAATGGAATCAGTGTGTCACAAAATAAATTAGACAAAAAACTAGCACAATTTAGTAATAAAAATAATATTTATCCCATTGAAATACCAGAATTAATTCAATTAAAAGACACGCCGCTACCTGATAGTGCATATAAGATAATTATCACCTCATATCATGCACTATTAAAAGAAATGCAGCAAAAAGCAATTGAAGAGAAAAAATGGAATAAACACTCCTCATTTGTATATAAAGATGCTCAAGAAACTTATGACATCTTTTCTCAATATAATGAAAGCCATTTAGGACATATTTTCACTCAACTTAATGCCAGTAACGGTATTTTAAATAAGTTTGATCGTGAAATTATCATGTATGAAAATTGTCTTTCAAATTTACCTGAATTCACCCTTTTTCACCTTATTCGCACATTGGATAACAATCCTTCATCGAAATATATTTCCAGTTATACTATTAACAACTATGGTTCAGCCCATATTTTTAAACATATCGAATTACGTCATATTGAAGAAATTCTGATCCAACGAAATTACCCTAATGCTTCACGTATTGTTGCTGACTTTTTTTCTTGGGCAACACGGTATAGAAAATTTCTCACGACCTGAACAAATCTGGCCTTTTTATTACCAACACCCTGAATATATTGCTGAAGCATTAAAACTCATCCCGAATCAAGGAAGTAGTGAGAGCGATGAATTTAGCCTTGATAATGCCCTTCGTGTGCTAAAAACCTACCCTATTATTCCATCCCAATTTGTTCCTAAAATATTACAATTGGCTTTAGGTGATACACAAAGTTATCGCGTTGATGCACAAAAACTAATTGAAAAACTTCCAGAGCCTCACTTATTTATTCAAGAAGGTCTAACATCAAAGAAAAAAAAATGCCCGAATTATTGCAATAAATTGGCTCATTGAACTCAATAATCATGATGCTGTTCCAGCACTGATTGACTTATTAAAGACAGAAAATGACGAAATTGTACGTACGCTTTTAATTACTGCGCTAGAACATTTTGATGAAGATATTGCAGATTTTCTCGATCCACTTACCTTACTCGCAGAAGCAGAAATTGGCTTAAAAAATAAGATCCCCGATAATTTATCTTGGTTTGATTTTAATACCATACCTCAACTGACTTGGAAAAATGATAAAGCTGTTGAACCTAAAATTATTCAATGGTGGATAGTGTTAGCGGTAAAATTAAAACTTCCGACAGGTAATACGTTATTACATCGCTATATCAATTTACTTTCTTTGAAAAGCCAACAAACTCTTGCTCAATTTTTGTTAATTAAATTTATTACGCAAGATGTTGATACACCATCAGAAAATAAAATTTATCTAAGCTCAGGGTTATCTTATTCTGCACCTATGTCAGCAATTAAAGAAAAAGGCATGTTAGGGCTTATCTTTCCCATTGAAGGTTATATTGCAGTACCTTTATTACGAAATTATATGCGCGACCATTACGAACGCAGAGCACAAATAGAGGCAATGATTGAGGCTATTGGCGCAAGTAACGATCCGATTATTATTCAATTTTTACTCTCTATTTCACGCCGTTATCGGGCAGCCTCTATTCAAGCTAAAGCACGACAATTAATTACCCAAATAGCACAACGTAATAATTGGACTGAAGATGAACTGGCGGATAGAACCATACCAACAGCAGGGCTTGATGATTCTGGAGTACTGACTTTAGATTATGGCGAACGCACATTTACAGCAAAAATTAACGATAAACTGCAATTTGTCCTATTTAATACTGAAGGGAAAGTAATAAAAGCGTTGCCAGCACCTTTAGATTATGGCGAACGCACATTTACAGCAAAAATTAACGATAAACTGCAATTTGTCCTATTTAATACTGAAGGGAAAGTAATAAAAGCGTTGCCAG
>NZ_MIIZ01000921.1:0-1906 GCF_001743005.1 Shigella sp. FC1967
TTTGCTATCGGTATAGTGGTCTTTATCATCCTTATTTTGATTAACTTTATGGTTATTACTAAGGGTGCGGGACGTATTGCTGAAGTCGGTGCGCGTTTTGTGTTAGATGGAATGCCAGGTAAACAGATGGCAATCGATGCTGACTTGAATGCGGGTATTATCAACGAAGACGAAGCAAAAAAACGCCGTAAAGAAGTGTCATTGGAATCCGACTTTTACGGTTCAATGGATGGTGCGAGTAAATTCGTTCGTGGTGACGCCATCGCGGGTTTAATGATCCTTGTGATTAACGTGGTGGGGGGGCTTATCGTTGGTGTTGCTCAACACGGAATGGCATTAAACGATGCAGCAACGACTTATACCCTTTTAACCATCGGTGATGGTCTGGTTGCGCAAATTCCTGCATTAATTATCTCAACAGCCGCGGGTGTTATCGTGACGCGTGTTGCAACAGATGAAGATGTAGGTCAACAAATGGTTACACAACTATTTGATAATCCTCGTGTTCTTATGTTAACCGCCGGCGTGCTAGGTCTATTAGGCTTAGTGCCAGGAATGCCTAACTTTGTTTTCTTATTCTTCACCGCAGCATTAGGTGGACTCGGTTGGTATATTTTACGTCGTAACGCTAATCCTGAAGTGCAACAACAAAAAGAGATGGAAGAAGTTGAAAAACAAAATCGTGTTGTTGAAGCTTCATGGGAAGATGTACAACTTGAAGATCCATTAGCGATGGAAGTAGGATACCGCTTAATTCCAATGGTAGATAATCGCCAAAATGGTGAGCTGTTAGGCAGAATTAGTGGTATTCGTAAAAAGTTTGCTCAGGAAATGGGATACCTTCCTCCTGTTGTTCATATCCGAGACAATATGGAATTAAAACCTTCGTCTTATCGTATTCTAATGAAAGGGGTTGAAATCGGTCACGGTGAAGCGCATCCGGGGCGTTGGCTGGCGATCAATCCGGGTAATGCTGTTGGTTCGTTAGAAGGGGATATTACACAAGAGCCTGCATTTGGTTTACCCGCAGTGTGGATCGATGACAGTTTAAGAGAGCAAGCACAGGTTCAAGGCTATACAGTGGTTGCTGCAAGTACCGTTATTGCAACGCACTTTAATCATGCCTTAGCGAAATACGCATCGGAATTATTTGGTCGTCAAGAAGCTCAAATGTTGTTTGATAGGGTAAGTAAAGAGCTTCCTAAAATGACAGAAAGTATGATCCCAGATATGCTTTCCCTTACGGTATTGCACAAAGTATTGCAAAACTTGCTGTCTGAACAGGTGCCGATTCGAGATATGAGGACCATATTAGAAGCCTTAGCAGAGCATGCTCCTGAGCAGAAAGATCCCGCTGAATTAACCGCCGTTGTTCGTGTTGCACTTCGCCGTGCGATTACACAACACTGGTTTGGTGATCAAGATGAAATCCAAGTTATTGGGTTGGATGCAAGCTTAGAGCGTATTCTTGTTCAAGCGATGCAAAGTGGCGGTGGATTAGAGCCAGGGCTTGCTGAAAATATTGAACAACAAGCGGCAGATGCTGTTCGTCACCAAGAGATGTCTGGTGGCGCCCCTGTATTATTAGTGAATCATTCGCTACGTTCATTATTATCCCGTTTTTTACGCCGTAGCCTGCCACAATTAGCCGTATTATCAAATATGGAGATTAGTGAAGGTCGTCGCATTCGTATGACGTCGATGATTGGTGGACAGCCTCATTAATCGGTAATAAGATATCTATCCACTAAAAAGACCACTTTATATAAGTGGTCTTTTTGTCTCTATGGATCGCCATCTCTTGACATAAATAGATGAGCGATAAATTTATTCGTTAAATCTATTCTTAAATTATAAATATAGAAATTTTAAAGTATGTTTTATTTATAATATCTTAATTTAATTT
>NZ_MIIZ01000922.1:0-1898 GCF_001743005.1 Shigella sp. FC1967
CATCATAATATGAATCTAGTAAACTCTCTGATAGTTATTACCTAAATCATTTACTTTTATTATTTTTAATTTATATAAAACAAATAGTTATTTTTTAAATAATTTTAAAAAAAGCAGATTATCTAAGTATTTTATTACTATAATAAAGGCATCATTTTACAACTAAAATAATGCTATTTTAGGATCATTTATGACGCTTATACGAGAAAAGCTCACATTACCTGCAAATGCAAATAAGCTTTTACTACATTCTTGTTGTGCTCCTTGTTCTGGTGAAGTCATGGAAGCGTTACAAGCATCGGGTATTAATTACACGATCTTTTTCTATAATCCCAACATTCATCCTCAAAAAGAGTATTTAATTCGTAAAGAAGAGAATATTCGTTTTGCTAAAAAACATAATATTCCTTTTGTTGATGCTGATTATGATACTGATAATTGGTTTGAGAGAGCAAAAGGAATGGAAAAAGAGCCTGAACGAGGTATTCGATGCACAATGTGTTTTGATATGCGCTTTGAAAGAACGGCCCTTTATGCCGCTGAAAATGGTTTTTCCGTTATTTCCAGCTCTCTTGGGATCTCACGTTGGAAAGATATGAAACAGATAAATGGCTGTGGTGAAAGGGCCGTAGCGCCTTATCCTAATATGGTTTATTGGGATTATAATTGGCGTAAAAAAGGTGGCTCAGCCAGAATGATTGAAATAAGTAAACGTGAACAATTCTACCAACAAGAATATTGTGGATGTATTTATTCATTAAGAGATACAAATAAGCATCGCAAATCACAAGGTAGAGATCTTATTAAGATTGGTGTTCAATATTATACCCCTTAGCGTTTTCTTTTTTATGGCATCATCACAGTGATGCCATAAAAAAGAACAGCACGATGAATCGTTATTTGATATACAGTCATGTTATATTCACGCTATAACAATATATTATTTTATTAAGGTGACCTCTTGTGGAAGACGCTGTTATTCTCGTAGATAAAAATGATAATGAGCTGGGAACAATGCCAAAGCTTGAAGCTCATATTGTAGGCGCCTTACATCGAGCTTTTTCAATATTTATTTTTAATTCAAATCAGCAATTACTTATTCAACAACGTGCAATATCTAAATATCACTCTGGTGGTTTATGGGCAAATACATGTTGTAGCCACCCACTTCCAAACGAATTACTTTCAGATGCTATTCATCGTCGTTTAGATGAAGAATTAGGCATGAAATGTGATATGCAATCTATTGGAACTATTCTGTACAACGAGAAAGTAACAGATGATTTGATAGAGCATGAATTTGATCATCTATTTATTGGGTTTAGCAATGAATTGCCACATAGCAATTCGGATGAAGTAATGGATTACCGTTGGATCTCTCTCGATTCTCTTTATCAAGATATTGAAGAAAATGCACAAAATTACAGTGCTTGGTTTCGGTATATATTAAATCGGATGGGGATTGAGCAATTTTCTCGTTGGAGCCAAGGTATTATTTAGTAAGTATCTTGTTAATTTTTTATCTTTTAAAAACCTAAAACGCAAAAAAGCCAACCCATTGGGTTGGCTTTCTCGTCTTATTTAATGCCTGGCAGTTCCCTACTCTCACATGGGGAGGCCCCACACTACCATCGGCGCTACAACGTTTCACTTCTGAGTTCGGCATGGGATCAGGTGGGACCGTTGCGCTATGGCCGCCAAGCAAATTCTGTTTTATTACCCGTCACTCACCCTTTAACGGCTCGTCACCAGTAATATCAATCTTAAACAAGCTTACTTCATCGTTTCGCCTCTCTGACAAAACACCTTCGGTGTTGTCAGGTTAAGCCTCACGGTTCATTAGTACTGGTTAGCTCAACGTATCGCTACGCTTACACACCCAGCCTATCAACGTCTTA
>NZ_MIIZ01000923.1:0-1889 GCF_001743005.1 Shigella sp. FC1967
AAAAGGCCTACAACGAGACGGTTGCTCTCACTGATTATGCGGAAGCATCGAACGGTGAAGCTCAGTTCTCAGTAGACCTGTCTGGTGTGGATACTTCCTCTGTCCGTATCGCCGCTGAGGCTGTTCTGGAAAGCCCTGTTGAGGGTTACAACCGCACAGAGTTGTCTATCAGACCTGCCTTCTTGACAGTGCTTCGTGGTGGAGCCATCGGTGCTGGAGTAGAGGCTCGCAAGTTGTCTGGTGAAGCTCCGTTCACTGCTGTGTTCAAGTTATCTCTGGATGACCGTCAGGATCTCCGGGCTACCGGCCAGGTTGTGTGGGAAACCAGTAAGGACGACGGTAAAACCTGGGAACAGTTCATCCCAGAAGATCGATACAAGTATCAGCTTGTGAAGACCTTCGACAAAGGTGAGTACCAGGTTCGAGCCAAGGTGGTGAACGTCAACTCAGGCGCGGAAAAGTACACCGAAGCGGTCAGTGTTGTCGCTTACGACAAACCTGATATTGCTGTTGTCGGCCCGACCACGTTGTTTGTGGGAAGTGAAGGCAAGTACACCGCGAACCTGACGTTGAACGATGAGCCAATCTCCGGTGGCAATGCCGTTGTTGAGTGGTCCACTGACGGTGGCAAAACCTACGCGCAGACAGGGGATAGCATCACGCTTTCGAGCGATGAAGAAACCCGATACCGCCTGTGGGCTCGTGTGCGCTCTGCCACGGCCCCGGCTGATGACGGCTATGCCTATGAAGTTGCGAAAACGGCGGTTGACTTCCGAGCAGTGAAGGCACCTCGTCCTTACGTGACAGGGCCGCGAGTTATTGAGACCGGCAAGAAGTATGTGTTCAAAGCCGAAACCAGCCTGCCTTACCGTGGGATGGACGTGAAGCTGAACGGGTTCTTCACGCTGCCTGATGGCTCGATTGTGCAGGGTGATACTGCTGAGTACGTGCCTTCGGACACTGACCTCAACCAGGCTACTGTAGAAACGAAGTACACCACCTGGATCGAAGGATACCGAGATCAGGGTGCAGAAGCCTCGCATAGCCTACGCTCCCGCGTGTGGCAGTATGTATGGCCGAGCTTCGGAATGCAGGTCAGGAAGAACGCTGACGTGGCTCCTGCGACGATCACCGCGTCAGTGCGGCCAATTGCCTTCAACGGCAAGCTGGAAGAACCGACCTACGAGTGGGAGTTGCCGGAAGGCGCAGTGATTCAGGATCAGCGGCAGGATATTGTCCGGTCCTTTGTGATCAATGAGCCGGGCGATTACAACATCAAGGTGACTGTCCGTGATGCTCGCGGCCATGAAACCGTGATCGAGCAACCGCTCAAGATCGGCCAGGCAGAGCCCTATGCTATCGACCTGCAATACTCTGGCTCGAACAAATACGAGCGTGAGCCTCTGGATGTGCTGTTGCGACCGTACATTTCTGGCGGCCACCCACGCGACCGTATTTCGACTCGCGTCTACTCGGTAGATGGTACGCCGTTGGAAAGCAGCGGTTACTACGGCAGAGCAACTCTGGGCGCTGGTGAGCACAGCATCAAGCTGAAAATAACCTCAGAGATGGGGCATGAAGCTGAGGGTGAGGTGAACATCAATGTGGCAGAGAACAAGTTGCCTGCATGTAGCTTGAGCTCACGAGAGACCGTTGGGTCGTGGATCGTCTATGCGAACTGCGAAGATACCGATGGCCGCATGAAGTCCTACGAATGGACCATTGCCGGTGAGTTGCAGAGCATCAGCTCTGATCGAGTAACTATCAGCAAGGGCACCTATGAAACGATGCCGACCATTTCTCTGGTTGGGGTCGATGACTCTGGTGGCAAATCCGAAGCTGTCACGATGAACTAAGGTTCATTCCTCTCAAAGCCCGGTTCAGACCGG
>NZ_MIIZ01000924.1:0-1862 GCF_001743005.1 Shigella sp. FC1967
AGTATAAAGCGAGATTGATAATAGGTGATATTAATTTTCTGTGTGGTTGACTGGAAGGGATTTATTTAGAGAGGTCATATATCGTTTAGTCTAGCAACCGCAAAAATAACGTAACTTACTATGCCGACGCTATTATTTACGATAATTGATAAAACAGCAACGATCACTGTATTTTTATGCACGACTCACAACACATGTAAGTCGTGCATCTGATACAAGTAATAAGCGCAATTACGCTATAAATTACATTTTGAAGCGATATGTGGTTGTCATAGAGCCTGATAATGAATGAGCTCGTTGTGAGTGACCATCATAAAGTTTTGGTGTGGTATAGTCGTTTTCTTGCTGGTGGTGCCAGCCAATACCACCACTTAAAGAAACTGAAAGATTCGCAGTTGGTTTCCAGTAGCTAAATAAGCCAAACTGCCCTTGTTTTAATCTTTCACCTGAGTAACTAAATTCACTATAGTTAGTCCGTGCACCAATAGACAACTCATTGTTAACTTTGTATGCAGCTTCTAATGCGCCCATAATCTCACCATCACGCACATAGTCAATATCTGCATAAGCGGGTGAATTAAAGCGGCCACGAGTATTACCAATTGGATTACGCGCAAATTGACCAACACCATTAGCTTTTTTCGCATCGGTATACGTCACACCCGTACGAATTGTCCACGGTGACTCAGGAATACGCCATTCCATAGTACCAGCAAAGTGCCATGCGTCATTATCAAAGTTACGTTTACCCTTATTGGCATCGCTGTATGTGCGTTTACCATCACTGCCGTAATCATGGTAATAAACAACACCGCCCAGAGTGACGTCTGATGTTAATTTATATTTAGCTTCTAAACCTTGTTGACGGAATACATCATCAGCCTGACCATAGAAGTAATAGACTTTTAACGGTTTTGAATTGTAGTTTATGCCACCCGTAAGAACGTGATCGATATTATGTCTAATATCATTACCATCATTAAAATACATTCTGTCGATATTTGGGCTATCACGACGCATTACTTTACCGTCAAGGAACAGTAAATCTAAGCTCCAGTCACCCATTGCAGTATTGATTGCATAACCATTGTAGCTATTTAATGACAAACGCTGTGAGTTAGTAAAAATACCAGTATTTTTCAAGGTAAACCAACCTGCTTTACCATTAATTAAGACCGGATCTAAATCGAATTTTACTTTTGCAAAACGTTGACCTATTTTGTTATAACCTTTTGCTTCACCATCATCATTATATAAAATTGCACGAGAGGCGAAGTCTTTACTTGCGCCTAATTTAATACCACCATAATAAGAAACATCAAATCCTAAAATGCCACCGAAATAACCTGATTTGAAATCCGCTTGGAAGTTTTGACCCCAAGCATTAGCAACTTGCTTTCTGTAACGCTGCTCTTGTTTATCAAAACGGTTTTCTGTTTTTAGGTATTTCCACATATTAATTGTAGAAAGCTCAAGTTCTGAATCTGAAATAAATGCGCTTTCTTTAATTGAGTTTTCCCAATTTGCAGCATTAGCTGTACTTACCGCTAAGAAACAAGGAGACAGCATAAATAATACTATTTTTTTTACTTTCATCTTAATGCAACCTGGTTAATAAATATTTGAATTAAGTTGTGCTGATTTATACTCAGCAAGTTTAATAAAGCACCATTTCTTTTATTTAGCTAAAAAATAACCTTTGATTAAATTTGTAGTTGCACTAATTTCAAGCAATAGAGTCATTTTTTGGCATAAAAAATCCAATATGGATGTCTCACCATATTTATATTTACTTATTTTTGCAATAAAACCCTATAAGCAAATAATAGATTATTTGCCTTTAGTCATTATCCCTTACATAG
>NZ_MIIZ01000925.1:0-1858 GCF_001743005.1 Shigella sp. FC1967
AGGATTTATACTTCTGCATATCAAGCAAAATTAAACAAAATACCGGGTATTAATTCCTCTTTAGCATTTAATGATTTAGTGACGATTAGGCAATTTATTACAAGTCATGCTATTTTTTGCTTTTTTTTGATTTACCTTGGTTTCCTATTTACCTTCTTGTTATCGCATTATTTAATCCATGGTTAGGATTATTTGCATTATGTGGTGCACTCATTTTATTTTCTTTAGCAATTCTTAATGAATATTTATCTCGTTCATCATTAAAAAAAGCCAATGAGTTTGCTAATCAAGCACAGATAATACAAGGTCATCATTTTGAACATCCACAGCCTATTGAAGCAATGGGAATGCTAGGTTATTTACGTAACCAATGGCAAACAGCTCACTTTAAATATCTACAAGCACAAACTCATGCAAGTGATAATGCAGCAGGTGTCAATGCAATAACAAAAGTCACCCGAATGGCGCTACAATCTTTAATGCTAGGATTAGGCGGATGGCTAGCAATAGATAATACCATTAGCCCAGGAATGATGATCGCAGGATCAATATTATTAGGTCGCGCTCTAGCGCCGATTGAACAAGTTATTGGTGTATGGAAAAACTGGGATAGCAGTAAAGAAGCTTATAAAAGGTTAACCACACTATTACAAGCGTATCCTGAAGAAAATAAAAAAAATGTCACTACCTGTTCCTAAAGGCGAATTAACAGTAAATATTAATCAAGCTCAATATCCTCAAACGGAACGCACATTATTAAATAATATTCATTTTTCACTAAGTCCTGGGGATGTACTTGGTATTATTGGCCCTAGTGCTTCAGGTAAATCCTCTTTAGCTAAATTTATTGTGGGTATATGGGAAGTTAAAACAGGTGCTATACGTCTTGATAATGCAGATATATACCAATGGAATAAAAGTGAAGTTGGTCAATATATTGGGTACCTTCCTCAAGAAATCGCCCTTTTCCCAGGTACAATTGCCGAAAATATTGCTCGCTTTTCTGAAATAGATCCTCAAAAAGTCACTCAAGCAGCAATGATGGCAAATGTTCATGAAATGATTTTACGTTTTCCTGATGGTTATGAAACCATTATTGGCGCTCATGGTGAAGGATTGTCAGGAGGACAGCGCCAACGTATTGCGTTAGCTCGTGCATTATATGGTGATCCTGCTCTCATCGTTTTAGATGAACCAAATTCTAATTTGGATGATTTAGGCATTAAAGCTTTAATGCAAGCCATTCAGACACTTAAGCAGAATAAAAAAAACCGTTATATTGATCACGCATCAAAAACAACTACTCTCAGTAACCAATAAACTCTTAGTTCTTTTCGAGGGTCACACCAAATTATTTGGCTCTACAACAGCAGTGATCGCTGAGTTAAATAACTCATCGGTAATAAAGAGTACGCCAACACCAACACCGATTAGTCAAAGCAATATTTAATATTGAGAAAATTATTATGATCACAAAAAAAAAATGAAATCGATATTGTTCATGGTATTTCAGATGATCCTAGAAAATTCTTAATAATAGGATGGTCAGTTATTTTTTTAGGTCTTGCTATTTTTATTTTTTGGGCGGCATTTGCGCCTTTAGATAAAGGTGTATCTGCGAAAGGAAATGTTTCAATTTCAGGTAATAAAAAGAGTGTTCAAGCTTCAGTAGAAGGTATTATTACTGATATTTTAGTGAAGAATGGTGATAGCGTAATCGAAGGTCAACCCCTTATTCAATTAAGTCCTATCCAATCAAAAGCCTTAGTAAAATCCTTATCAGAACAATATGATAATTTACTGATTACTCAACAACGCTTATATGCTCAATTAAATGAAAAAACAGAATTTATCTTAG
>NZ_MIIZ01000926.1:0-1855 GCF_001743005.1 Shigella sp. FC1967
AAAAAAACAACGATACAGTTCACGACTTCACAAAAGATCCAATTCAACCTTACATCGACGGTGAATGGATCAAAGCGAAAGGCACAACATTAGGTGCTGACAATGGCGTAGGTATGGCATCTGCATTAGCGGTTTTAGCTGACGATACTGTTAAGCACGGTCCATTAGAAGTACTACTAACGATGACTGAAGAAACCGGCATGGACGGTGCGTTTGGTTTACAACCAGGTTGGTTACAAGCTGATATTCTTATCAACACAGACTCTGAAGAAGAAGGTGAAATCTACATGGGTTGTGCGGGTGGTATTGATGTTAAAACCACAGTAAACCTTTCTTACGATGCAATCCCAGCAGACCACGTTGTTAAACAACTCGTTCTAAAAGGATTAAATGGTGGTCACTCTGGTGGTGATATCCATTTAGGTTTAGGTAACGCAAATAAATTATTAGCGCGTTTCTTAGCGGGTCATGCAGAAGAATTGTCGCTAAAATTAATTGATTTCCACGGTGGTACACTGCGTAATGCGATCCCTCGTGAAGCAAACATTGTTTTTGCAATTCCAGCAGATAAAGCAAGCCAGCTAGATGCAGTAAAAGCGAAATTTGAAGCGCTGTTAAAAACAGAATTAGCTATTGTTGAAAAAAATCTGAAAGTTGAACTAATTGATACAACAACAGATAAAAAAGTTTTCACAGCAGATTGCCAAGAACGCTTAATCAACCTACTTAATGCGATGCCAAATGGCGTTATTCGTATGAGTGACGATGTTGAAGGCGTTGTTGAAACATCATTAAACGTAGGTGTTGTGAGCATTGTTGACGATAAAGTCGAGATCCTATGCTTAATTCGTTCTCTAATTGATAGCGGTAAAACCTATGTTGTTAGCATGCTGACAGCATTAGCCAAACTGGCTAAAGCCGATATCGAAACCAAAGGCGGTTACCCAGGTTGGAAACCCGATGCAGACTCCCCTGTTATGCATTTAGTTCGTGACACTTACCAACAACTGTTTGATAAAGTGCCAAACATCATGGTTATCCACGCAGGCCTTGAGTGTGGTCTATTCAAAAAACCTTACCCAGATATGGATATGGTTTCTATTGGACCAACAATCCGTGGTGCTCACTCACCAGACGAACGCGTTCACATTAAGAGTGTCGGTCAATACTGGCAATTATTAACTGCGATTTTAAAAGCAATCCCTGCTAAATAATCTCGCTTTAGTGTTAATAATCAAACCCGCTTAATTGGCGGGTTTTTTTGTGATTGAAGTCATCACAAAAAATAATTTATTTCTCCTAAATACCTACGATTTCCCTTAGTGATCATAATTTATTCCTCATATAGCCAATTCCATAATTACTTATTCCATTATGGAATAAAAAATAAATCTTAATAAATTAAATATATAGAATGCTAATCATTATCATTAGCGTTAATATTTTCAGGATGGTATTTTCATGGCTTCCGCATTTAAAGTTAAATAATAAAAAACCAAAGGGTTCTATTGTGTCTAATAAAAATTGCGCTACTCGCCTCTTTCTTGCTTTACCTCTAAGTTTACTTTCTATTCAGATTCATGCAGCAGTCAATCAAAATGCACCTGAAAAGATAATTGTCACAGCATCTCCATCACAAGATCCTCAAGCACCTGTTTCCGGTTTTGTAGCAACAAAAACATTATCAACAAATAAAACATCGACTGAAATTGAAAAAACACCGCAATCCATTAGCGTGATCACGCGCGATCAAATGGACGCCCAAGATGTCAGTTCTGTTTCTCAGGCGTTACGTTATACACCTGGAGTTTTCACAGAATATCGTGGAAGTTCTAATCGTAATGATGAAGTTTTT
>NZ_MIIZ01000927.1:0-1839 GCF_001743005.1 Shigella sp. FC1967
CTTTCCAATTATTTTATCAAGATAAAGTCCCTCTTTCTTTAGCCGTTAGCCCGTTCCGTTTAGGAGAATTCCCTAATGTTAGTACGGGCATTGCTACTGCATATTTATAACCTCATTAGCCAGCAACAAATTGAAAAGTTTCTTTATGTTGGCATGCTAGGTTCGGTAAATTTAACTAAAACACTGCAACAAGAAAGAAAAGAACGAGCAAAAAATGAAATTCTTCATTTAATTGAAAAGTTAGAACAAAAAAATAATTATCTTAATATTGCAATCATTTCAGATACGATGCCGTCTTTAACTTTCCAATTATTTTATCAAGATAAAGTCCCTCTTTCTTTAGCCGTTAGCCCGTTCCGTTTAGGAGAATTCCCTAATGTTAGTACGGGCATTGCTACTGTAACTTCTTCAACTGAGGCGATATTTCAATATCAATCTCTCTTTGATAAATTGTGGTTAAAAGCGACCAAGGGGGATGATGCAATTAACCTTTTAAAGCAAATAGTGAGTTATTATTGATTTGCTAATGTGCCTAATGTTTCTGCTAATAAATCAGCAGCGACAGCAATATCACTAAATTCGGTAAATTCATCAGGATGATGACTAATACCGGCAACTGAAGGTGTAAAGATCATCGCCGTTGGATAAAGTGATGCCATATTCATTGAGTCATGCCCAGCACCACTTAACATGGTCATATAGTCTATATCGTGTTTTTGGCATAAATTTTCAATAACTTGGCAAATTGAATCATCTAGTTTCACGGGGACTTCAGCAGAAATTGGTTGAACATCAATAGAGACACCAAAATCTTTTTCTGCTTTTTCAACACTATTATTTAGGCGTTGTACAACACGTTGAATACTTTCAGTATCAATACCACGAATATCAACAGAGAATTTTACTTGTCCTGGAATGACGTTCATGGAATTCGGAACAACATTGAGTTTACCCACAGTGCCTACTGTGCCATAAACGGCTTCAGTGCATGCAGCATGGTTGATATCAATGATAATCCCCGAACTTGCCACTAATGCATCTTGACGTTGGTACATCGGTGTTGCACCAGAGTGATCCGCATGGCCATTAACCGTGATTGAAAAACGTGTTGGTGCTGCAATACCATTGACAATACCAATCGTTTTTTTGTCATTCTCAAGTCGTTTACCTTGCTCAATATGAAGCTCAACAAAAGCACTAAAACGATCTTTTGTAATGATGCAATTATCAAAATTGTCATGCTGATAACCTAAAGATTTTAGTACGTCAAAGAAATTATTGCCGTCATCATCTCTATTTTGTTCCCAGCGTGCTTTATCTATTTTTCCTGTTAATACCTTACTGCCAATACACGAAAATCCAAAACGACTAGATTCTTCCGCACGAAAAACAACAAGCTCAAGGTCACGTTTAAGTTGTTGTGGTTTATATTGCATTAAGGCATAAAACCCTGCGATAACGCCTAAAGCCCCATCATAAGCGCCACCTTGAGGAACTGTATCAAGATGAGATCCTGTACCTACTGCGGGTAGTGAGCGATCTTTACCCGGTAAACGTGCGTAAAGTGTACCAATGCCATCACGATAAACTTCAAGACCCGCTTCTTTCATTAAACCCGCAAGATACAAGTGTGCGGCTTCATCTTCTTCACCATAAGCAATACGAGTGATCCCTTTGCCGCTGTTATCTTTTTTGTAAATTTGCATTGTCTCAATTAATGCTTTCATATCATCAATTGAATACTGAGTTGCTGTATTTTTTTGAGTCATAAGAGAATTCTCCCGTGGTTTCTGTAATATCCTTTTGTCTAAAAAATGAGACAATTTAAGGATTAAAAAA
>NZ_MIIZ01000928.1:0-1836 GCF_001743005.1 Shigella sp. FC1967
AAAAAGGCGTCCATCTGGTAAAACTGGATCAATGGTTTGCCAGTTCGAAAACCTGTCATTGTTGCGGTCATAAAATGTCAGAAATGCCACTACATAAGCGTATCTGGCAATGCCCTGAATGTGGAGTTGAACATGACCGAGATATCAATGCGGCAATCAATATCCGACACAAGGGCATATTGGAATTACACGCGGCGGGACTCGTCGTTTCAGCCCATGGAGACCCGCGTAAATCCGTCGTACAGAGGGTTGCGGTCTGAGAAGTGGGAAGCCTCGCCGTTTACGGCGGGGAGCAGTCACTAAAGATTATATTGTTAATGTGGGGTTAGTTGAGACACACCAACATAGAGTTTTCTAACTGTTTACCATAGGCCTCCGATGGGGGCTGATTGAAACTTTCGTAAGTTCGATTTTGGTTATATCCTTGCAGCCCAAACCACGCTAATTTTCGAACTTGGCTTTACGATCCAAATAAATACCACATTAAAAATTCACGAAGGAATAAACCATTAAAACACTCGATAACCCCATTTTGTTGCGATTTTCCCGGTTGAATACGACACAGCGAAATTTGGTTATCTTCACAATAATTCAATAAGTTAACAGAAATGAGTTCAAGACCATTATCGACTCAAATCTGTTTCGGCAACCCTCTCTCACTTCTTTACGTTTTTCGCAGGGATCAAAACCATTAGCAATTAACTTTCTGGCTGTATCTCTTTTCTCTCTGGGCTTCTGCAAGTGAAATATCAGGGGGAGTGGACAGAAGGAAAACACACCATAAGCCCTAAATTTCAGGCATAAAAAAAGACGCTCTTAGCGTCTGATTTTTGGTGCGAAGGCCGGACTCGCTTTTATTAGGCAATGCATTGTTTTTATTTGATATAAATTTATATGAAATTTTTTGTATACTTAAATATATACTCAATAGTATAGAGTTTGAAAAATGGGTTAATCGACTTTTATTTCTTAAGTTTATTAAACTCTTTTCCTAGACATATGGTTTCATAGGTAAAGCCTGATATCTTAATTTGGATACCCTCCTTCTTTAATGGGATCTCTGATATAGTAATTGTATGGAAAATCTATATCTTTTTGAACTTTACCCAGAGAGTGGTATGCAATCATTGGGCTCCATGATAATTCAGAATTGCTGGGGGTGATATGAAAAGAAATTGTTTGCATCGGTGAGAAGACTGTTCAAACAATCCAATGATTTTTTATAAGATATCAATCTATAACATAACATCTGTAGATGTTAGTGAAGCTACAGTGCAACTCATTAATCTATTTTATCCTAATGGAATAAGTTTTGTCGAATTCACCGCCGGTAGCTATGTTAGTGCCAAATAATCCACCATATACCCGTACAGTAACTATTCCTGACTTTACGGGTATACCTTGAATCTTTATACAATTATGGGCTGGAGAATCGTTGCAATACTTTAAACTTAATCCTACATCTGATGGGATTATCTCGCCGACAAATCTTTCTCTTCCATTCGAGTCCAAAGTTGATACAGCGCCCCCAGTTATATTTATTTCACTGGTGTAAAATATTCCAATCCTTGCATCTGGAAGAGAATTACCATAGGGAGTAATATCAGCATTTAAAGTACACGCTGTAAATAACAATGAAATGCAGATAATAAAAATCTTTTTCATACTTATCTTAATGGCTTAAAAGCCATACCTCCAAAAATCGATTAATAATGTTTTATCCATTGTAGGATAGATATTTAAAAATTTGTGGTTAAAAATGGCTACTGATAAAATCAATTTATTGTGATCATAAAAGGATTTAGCATTATGAAAAAAATATTTATTTTTTATACT
>NZ_MIIZ01000929.1:0-1830 GCF_001743005.1 Shigella sp. FC1967
GGGGATGAGATCGTCATGACAAACCTCGGGCGCGAGCCTGTAACTGTCGTCGTTGAAGTTAAGGACGAGCAGGGGAATGTTGTGAGAGAACAACCTATGCAAACGCATCGCAACACCTGGCTGGTGGAACGTCTCGGCGCTACGGTAACGCAGTTCCGCGCTCGCTCGAACGGTGGTGTTGAGCCGGTGAGTCACCATGTTGAGTCGGCCCCTGTGGTCAACCGCACGGTAGAAGCTCCGGCACCGCAAGCACAACCTGCGGCCACACAACCGGAAGAGCAAAGCAGCGAAAACAAGCCGAAAGTTGTTCCGATGTTTCGTGAACAACCTAAGCCTTGGCTGCTTGAGCTCCAAGAAGAAATGGAGAAGAGAATGGAGCGCGAACGCGCTTACAGTGCTCGTCTCCGTGAGAAAATCGAGAAGGTATGGAACGAGTGTTTGCCGTTCTCCAGTCATGTGACTGAGCCAATGCGTCTGTACTTCAAAAACCGCGAGCTTCTGTTCAAGGTTGATGAAGTAGAAAAAACAGACTGTCTGCGGTTCAATCCGGCTATGGCCTACTACGACGAAGATGGCAATGAAGTTGGGAAATTCCCAGCTATCGTCTGCGCTATCCGAGATGTGGAAGGCAACCTGGTAACGCTCCACCGCACCTATCTCACCCAAAACGGTAAAAAAGCCAAGGTTGGCAACGCCAAGAAGATGATGCCCATTCCTGACGGTTTGGATGTCAATGGCGCGGCCATCCGCCTCGGTGAACCGACTGAGGGTATCCTGGGTGTTGCAGAAGGGCTGGAAACAGCTCTGTCAGCTTATCGAGTCACTCAAATCCCGGTTTGGTCAACGGTCAATGCGACCCTGATGGAGTCCTTCGAGGTTCCAGAAGGTGTTCACACCGTACTGATCTGGGCTGACAAAGATAAGTCTGTGACTGGTGAGAAGTCAGCGAACGTGCTGAAAGCCAAGCTGGAGAAGCGCGGCATTCGTGTGTACGTCCTGCTGCCTAAACTCCCGATCCCGCCCAGAGCGAAAGGGATTGACTGGAACGATGTCCTGATGAGTCAGGGAAGCCTCGGTTTCCCGAATGCTCGCTACCTGCGCGATTTCATTGCGAGAAGGAGAGCTGAGTATGGCCGTCATTGATGTCTCGAAGGTTGATACAACGCCTGGTAACGACGCGGTGTGCCCCTTCTCTCCCCCTGAGGGGTGGGAGGGGGACTCTGCGGCCTACGTTGAGCTTATGCGGTCTCGGTATCGTCATTTGATGCACGGCCAGAGAATGATGGTGACAGCCTCCTTCGCAAGAAGGGAGCCTATCCAAGTTACTGGCCCGTTTGCTGATGAAGCGACGAAGATCATTAACTCAATGAAGATGAACAAGGCGAAGCCAACAGCTTTGTCTGCCTAAAACTTTAACCCTGAGGGGGTGTTCATGCCCTCTCGGGCATGATTCGCCTCCTCTTTAACTATGGAGGTAATCATGAAAAAGTTTTTGCGTATTAAGACGTGGTTTGTGCGTCTTTTCTCTCCTGACAAGAAGACCCTGGGTGCTATCGGTGAAGACCTGCGTAAGGTCGCCGTGACAGCCATCGGTGTCGGTATTGTAGGATTGGCTGTATCTGGGGACACTATAACCGTCAAAGAAGCCGGTTTGGTGTTGGTAATTGGGGTTATCCTGTGGATCTATGGTATAATCTTAACCAAGGTCAGCAATTCCTAAGGGGGTCAAATGGACGCTTTCACATTAGGCATGTTGGGGTTGCTCATATTTTTCACTGTCGTCACTGGCGGCAGTCTGTATCTCTACCATGAGAGACAGAAAGAAAAAAA
>NZ_MIIZ01000930.1:0-1826 GCF_001743005.1 Shigella sp. FC1967
CAACAAAACGTGCTTTGTCTAAATCAACTGCATTGATAGCGCGTGGTTGAATCGAATTGCGAACAATGCCTTGAGCTGGGGCAATCCATGCGACTTTTTTGTGCACTACCCGTCGCCTCAGTTTCTGGTGCAATATCAAAAGCGCCCACACTTGCAGTGACAACACAGTAAGGCGTTTTCAGCGTTTCATCGCCAAAAGCTAAACCACCGTAAACCATATGTTTGGTGACTAATGCCTCTCCTTCTGCATTTAAAGATTGTGCGTCGTTAGAAACAACCGCTTCTAAACGATGACCTAAACGTGCTGCGATTAATTTTCCGCGACGTGTATTAGGCAGTAGCACTAAACCTGCATCACCTTTTTGTTTGATGGTTTCAACCATGCTTTGTGCATAGTCTTCAATAATGCGATCATCAGGTTTACCTTCTAATTGAAAAACGTCGGTTGCACCTAATTTAAAAGCAGCCACACTTTGTTCATCATTCAATGTAAATACATTGATAGATTGTCCTAATGAAGAAGCGCCACCCATTAATTCTGGTAAACGGGAAAGTGCATCACTAAATACCCAAACAGTTGAAAACTGGCTCATAACTCCCCCTATTACTTAAGAATTTTACGTAAATGTTCTGCCAACTCAGCAATCTGATCATCGCCATCACCTTCAATGATGATGCGTTGACGAACTTTCTGTTTCGGCGCAGCCACTTTTTGCTCTGAACGTGCAGTAATCACATCCAAACCAAGATCGGTGACACTCCATTGCTGAACAGGTTTCTTGGCGGCACCAAGAATAGCTTTCATCGAAGGAATTTGAGGTATATTTATATCGGTAGATACCGCGATAACAGCAGGTAATGGAATGGTTAGTGTTTCAATTTCCGTTTCTAATTCACGCTCAACCGTAATTGAATCATTAGAAATAGAAACTATTTTGTTAACGCCATTGATTGCAGGAATATTTAAGAATTCCCCCACCAGCAAGCTAACTTGTTGTGAGCTCAGATCCGCAGAGCCATCACCACAAAGAATTAAATCATAACCTTTTTTAGTCGCAGCCGCTGCCAGTGCAACCGCTGTTTGATAAGGTAAAGAAGCTTCAAATTGATCATCAACGACAACCACTAATTCATCAGCACCACGAGAAAGAACATCTTTACGCGCTTTCGCATTTGTCAGGGCTTTACCGCCAACACTCATTGCCGTGATTTGAATACCATCAAGTTGCGTCTTAAGCTGATTAGCGGCTTCAATCGCATTTAAATCATATTGGCTGATTTTGGTGTTAGCGCGGGAAAAATCCAGCGAATTATCTGCGCTATTGACCGTAATATCCTGCTCATCGGGAACACTTTTGTAACATGTAATAATATTCATTACATCTCCTGAAATTAATAAATAATGTCATTTACTCTGGCAATGTAATATAGAATTAACACAATTAAGAGATGAAAAAATTAAACCTAGGTCACCAATATTGAACATAGATAAATAAAGAATGGATAGGTTTCAATATTGCTAAACATATCACCAATATTGAAATTAGTTTTAATTAAAGTGAACAACTTTCAATATTGCTACCTCGATCAACAATATTGAAGATAATAAATATAATGGTATTTAACGTTCAATATTGCCACCAAGATCAACAATATTGAAAGACAGAATATAACAACCCGATTACACCAATATTGAAATTAGTTTTAATTAAAGTGAACAACTTTCAAATATTGCTACCTCGATCAACAATATTGAAGATAATAAATATAATGGTATTTAACGTTCAATATTGCCACCAAGATCAACAATATTGAAAGACAGAATA
>NZ_MIIZ01000931.1:0-15961 GCF_001743005.1 Shigella sp. FC1967
GGTGAAGTTTAAAACATGATTTTTTGCGAATAAGTTCAAAGAATAGAAGATGATACCAAGATAAACAATAGGATAAATACCGAGCTTAGCCTTTAAAACAGTAGGATCATGAAGAGATCCTCTTTAAGTTATTGAAATTTTACCTATTTTGTTTTTAAAGATTATATCTTATAATCCTGATTACTTTTTTTTTGAAAACAGTACTGGGTAGCAATGAAAAAGATAGAAATTGATGACGAACTTTACCGCTATATTGCTAGCGAAACTAGACATATCGGTGAAAGCGCTTCAGATATTTTAAGGCGTCTACTGAAGCTCGATGCCAAACAGCCCGTACAACCAGTCGTTGTCACTGAGTCAGTACAAGCACCTGTTATTAAACAGGAAGCTGAACCTACACCTATTACACCAGCAAAAAATCCGATCCGTGAAATGCGAGAACTGCTGTTATCTGACAGTTACGCAGAAAAAACAAAATCAGTTGATCGCTTTTTACAGATCCTGTCTACATTATATAGCCTAGATAGCGCTACATTTACTCAATCTGCTGAAACAGTACATGGACGAACACGTATCTATTTTGCTGGTGATGAACAAACATTACTCGATAGTGGACGTCATACAAAACCGCGCCATATTTCAGGCACGCCGTTTTGGGTTATCACTAACTCAAATACAGAGCGTAAAAGAACGATGGTACAAAGCATCATGCAGGATATGCAATTCCCTGCAAATGAGATTGATAAGGTGTGTGGAACTATCTAACCACTATTGTTAATTGATGCATTGCAAAGGCTTTTGTTTAAAGCGTGATTGTGATGTCAAATAGGAGAAGATTTGTGGCAATTCATCCAAGAGCAGGGCAGCATACTCGCCAAAGTGATCTTATTAATGTGGCGCAATTAACGTCTCAATATTATTCACTTAAACCACAAGCTAACAATAACGCTCATCGTGTGAAATTTGGTACATCTGGTCATCGTGGAAGTGCGAATCGCCATAGCTTTAATGAAACGCATATTTTGGCAATTGCACAGGCTATTGCTGAAGTACGTGCTAAAAATGGAGTAACAGGACCATGTTATGTGGGTAAAGATACCCATGGACTATCAGAGCCTGCATTTATTTCTGTTTTAGAAGTGCTTGCTGCCAATAAAGTTAAAGTGATTATTCAAGAAAATAATGGCTATACACCAACACCCGCAGTCTCTTTTTCTATTTTGACATACAACGAAGCACATCAAGATATTGCTGATGGTATCGTGATCACACCATCTCATAATCCACCTGAAGATGGCGGTATTAAATATAATCCATCAAATGGTGGGCCTGCTGATACAGATTTAACTTCTGTTATTGAAAAACGTGCTAATGAACTGCTTGAGAACAATTTAGCAGGGATCAAGCGCCTTTCTTATGATGAAGCATTAGCAAGTGGTTATATTCAAGCTCAAGACTTAATTATGCCTTATGTCAAAGCGTTAGGTGACGTTGTTGATATGGAAGCAATTAAGAAAGCAGGCTTAAAATTGGGTGTTGATCCATTAGGTGGTTCTGGTATTGAATACTGGAAACGTATTGGTGAGTATTATGATCTTGAGCTTGAATTAGTTAATGATCAAGTGGATCAAACATTCCGTTTTATGACGCTTGATCATGATGGTGTTATCCGGATGGACTGTTCGTCCCCATGGGCAATGGAAGGTTTATTACAACTACGTGATAAATTTGATTTAGCCTTTGCGAACGATCCAGATTACGATCGCCATGGTATTGTGACTCCTTCTGGTTTAATGAATCCTAACCACTATTTAGCCGCGGCAATTAATTATCTTTTCCGTCATCGCCCACAATGGGCTAAAGATGTAAAAGTGGGTAAAACACTGGTTTCAAGTGCAATGATTGACCGTGTTGTGGCAGATTTAGGTCGTGAGCTAGTTGAAGTACCTGTGGGTTTTAAATGGTTCGTTCAAGGCTTATTTAGTGGTGAGTTTGGCTTTGGTGGTGAAGAGAGTGCTGGTGCATCTTTCTTACGTTTTAATGGTAAACCATGGTCAACTGACAAAGACGGTATCATTTTATGTCTGCTGGCGGCTGAAATGAAAGCAGTAACAGGTAAAGATCCGCAAGAACATTACAACGAATTAGCGCAACGTTTTGGCTCACCAAGCTATAATCGTATTCAAGCATCTGCAACACATGAACAAAAATCGCTGTTGTCACGTTTATCACCTGAAATGGTAACTGCGAGCACATTAGCAGGTGATCCTATTACTGCGCGTTTAACGCATGCATCGGGTAATGGTGCCTCTATTGGTGGCTTAAAAGTGATGACGGATTACGGTTGGTTTGCGGCTCGTCCTTCGGGTACTGAAGAAGCCTATAAGATTTATTGTGAAAGCTTCCGTGGTCCTGAGCATCGTGAATTAATTGAAAAAGAAGCCATCGAAATAGTAAATAATGTTTTTGCTAACAAATAAGTTAGTGCAATAAACTATTTATATAGAATACACTCTGCCTAAAGGTAGAGTGTATTTTTTTAATTATTGAATATTTTTTAGATCACAGCATTGATATCCATCATTGAGGTTGATTTAGAATTAAAAAATAGAGTGGATAATCAATACAATGCAAAATAATTTTGTTTTTACGAAGTGTACGTTACATGCTGGATCTTAGTGATGCACATGTTTGTTGAAATCATGAAACTAGCAGATTTCACAGTCACAAAAGAGTTAGTTAATCGTTGGCTGAAAAAAGATGATGAACCCGAGTTTGTAGAATGTGACGATAATGCGATGGGACATTTTTTTAAATGGTTTAATTTTTTTATCGTCGCGGAAAAGATGAGAATTTTCCAGCACCTGAAGTTGAAAAGCGTATAACCAATAATATTATCTTAAAAAAAACTGCGTGTCGCTTTCGAATTAAAAGATGTGGATATTTTAAAAATTTATGAGCTTGCAGACTTCCGTGTCTCTAAACCAGAGCTTAGTGCGATATTTCGTAAGCCAGGACATAAAAACTACCGTAACTGCGGTGATCAGCTAGTAAGATATTTTCTTAAAGGGTTAACCGAAACCCTACGTGGTAAAGGCAAAACGGTGAAGAAATAAGTTTAGGGAATTTTAAGATATAAAATTCTCTATTTATTGAATGATACCCCAAAATTGGTTTTCGATTTTGGGGTGTTTTTTTATGGTGTTATCTATCAAAAAATAATACCTGACTGATTGCTCGCCTTATTTCTCATTCAATGGATGTTGATCCTCTTGATTTCCCTGAATAAATATCTCATTACTCACTGGTGACTGCTCCCCGCCCGCACTGGGCGAGGGTTTACGGCGTTTTTCGCTAAAATCCGCATTCTTGAATATCCTACCTCTCTTCTCTTATTTGATTTTTTTCTTTTTTGATAATTTATTCTCAAAATTATTTACTGCAACTTTTATTAAGTAAAAACACTGATCTTATTTTGTTAATGATTATGTTTAAAATGTTTCTTTTTTGTTTCCATTATGAAATTTAATTACATATCAAGCCAAATAAAGGTGATTTTTCGCACAAAATAAGTGGTCTGATCAGTAGTAAAATTTCATCAAATGAGGTAATATTTCAACATCAATCATTTTATGCAGGAGAACACTATGCCAGCTTATAACGAATACACTAAAAAACATGTTTTAGCCCGTCGTACTGGTGCGGTAGCGCTAGGTATTGTGGCCTTTCCTGTTATGATTTTTCATCCTAAACGCGCTCAGTTTTATAGCTATTTACATCGCGTATGGTCTAAAACAAGCGATAAACCCGTTTGGTTGGCAAAATCAGAAATGGCACTAAATAGTCACAAATAACAGAATATTAAGATAACGCCTACAAAAGTAGGCGTTATTTTTACCTTCCCTTTCCCCTCTTTTCGAGCACTACCTTCTTGTTTCCCCTTATCTTCAAATAATTTTTAGTTTTTACGTTACAATAAACAGTAATGAGCCATTTAAACGAAGGCGATTAACCTATTGCTATTTATCTTATTGTTATATAAATAGTGGCATTCGTGATAACAGGGAAATAAATAAAATGAAAAATACTGATCTGGAATTAGTGATTAATGAGAAGTTAAGTATTGAGAACTTTCAAGATTATGCACCTAATGGGCTTCAAGTTGAAGGACGACCTCATATTCAAAAAATAGTCACCGGTGTAACGGCAAGTCAGGCATTACTTGATGAAGCGGTACGTTTAAATGCCGATGCGGTATTAGTTCACCATGGTTATTTTTGGAAAAATGAGCCAGTAGTTATCCGTTCAATGAAGCGTAATCGCTTAAAAACACTGCTTTGTAATGATATCAATCTGTTTGGTTATCACTTACCTTTAGATGCCCATCCTATTTTAGGTAACAATGCGCAATTAGCGTTAAAAATGGGCGTTAAAGTTGAAGGTGAAATCTTACCGTTAGTGCCTAAAGGTGTGTTTGATTTGCCTTTAACGCCTCTTGAATTAAAAGAACGTTTAGAAAAAGCGTTACAACGCAATGTATTGCATTGTGGTGATAATGCACCTGAAACTATTCGTAATATCGCTTGGTGTACGGGGGGGGGACAGGGCTTTATTCAAGATGCCGCAGAGCAGGGAGTGGATGCTTTTGTGACAGGTGAAGTATCAGAACAGACTATTCATATCGCAAGAGAAATGGGTGTTCATTTTTTTGCGGCAGGACACCATGCGACAGAGCGTTATGGTATTAAAGCATTAGGTGAGTGGCTGGCTCAAACACATCACTTCGATGTGACGTTTATTGATATTGATAATCCAGCATAAGCCTATTTATTTTTATCTTATAAGCTATCTCTCTTATTAAAGAGAGATACTTTTTTGCTTATTACGACTTATTACTCATTAAGCTGAATGGGTAATGGGCTTTGTAATTGTTGCAGATTATCGCATAACCAAATTAACTGTAATAAAGCCTGGGGATCACGTGTCGTTAACGCTAGATAACGCGTTAATTGGTTGGCAATGAATGTCATTCCTAAATCGTCAGCCGTATGCTTGCTTATTTCTAACTGCTCTTTTTGCATTTCAGAAAGTAATTCTCTTCCCGTACATGCTTGGGCTTCCAATACGGACAAAATAGGGCGGCAAAATTTTTGTGCTAAAGTCGGTTCGCTGTGATGCATTGCCGTTTGTTGCTTACGTTTAGCCATATATTCTTGAATGCGGTTAATAAATTCGGATTGTTTTTTCTTGCGTGGAAATTGATCAAAATCGAGATAAAACAGCTCAATACCTTTTGTCGTTTTAAGCCAAATGGTTGTTGGCAATAAATCGATATTTAAATCACGTCGAACAGGCTGCACTGTGATTGCAACTATCTCTAATTCACGCTTAGTGAGATATCGTAATTCTTCCAGATTATTTTGCATTGCCCCGTCCCAATAAAGACGTAAGAAGGCTGAATTATCATGATTATCTGAAACATCCCAAATAACACACTGCTCTATTTCATACCAAATTAATGGCTTATAGCTTTTGATATGTAAGACGAGAGGAGAAAGAAATCCTTCAGGTTGATTAGCAAAATAGTCTGGTAACTCTTGCCAATTGTTGATCCCTAATTCTGTTTGTAGATTGTGATAATCCGTAATATCAAGAAAATCAGTTTGGCTTTGTGCAAAACTGTCGCCAATAGTCGCCAGTTTTCCTTCATCAGAAATACGAGGTTCTTGTAATAAAAAAGGGCGGCGCATTAACTTATCGGATGTTTGTTTCCATAACGATAAACTATTCCAAACACTATAACGGTTAAACAGAGTATCAAGTTGATTCGGACGTGCTTGTGTCGCTTGTAAGAGTTGTTTTTCTTCTTTATCCCAAAAGGTAAAGGTTGCTCCTAATGCACCACTTTGTGCCGTCCACCAGTTTGCACCAACAGGGATCAGTGAGAGACTGGTTTTTTTACTGTCATATTGACGACGAAGCTGTCCTCGTAACACGTTTAACTGTTCTGGCGTTGCATTGGATAATTGGAATAGATAGGCTGAAATATGAGCTAACAAGCGTAAGACATTGCTCTCATCCATCGTAAAATGTCTTTCTGCCAATAGTTTTACTTGGGTGCTTAATGTCCGCAAATAAGATGCTAAACGTGGTAAACCTTCTGCTCGAGCCGACATATTCAATAAGTGCAATTGTGTCGCACTGCTTACGCTAATATGTGATAGCCCTTGACGCAATAAATCATAAATAAATTGTTCAACGGTCATAATTAACGCTAACTCATCTTCATTGAGAGGACGCTTTGACGATTGCACAATGATTAAATCTTCAGGCCAACCCCATGGTTGAGCATGTTGTTCAAATATTTTCGCCACAATAGCAAGGTGAAATGCCTTTTTCTGTGAGTCAGAAAAAGGCGATAACATACCATCGTAACCGCTACCTTGTAAGAAAATAACAGGCTCATCAACATCAGGGAGTTGAATTTTTAACTGTGTCCCTGTGTCTTCTAAATTTAATGTTGTCGTTTCCCATTGTTCAACTAATTTAATCGCCACACGACAGGCAGGTTTTCCTGCTTTTTTGATTAATATTTCTGGATCAAGAGCCAATAGCGTGGGTAACAGAGGAGGTGATCCAACAGGTTCAGTAAGGGCTTCGGATGATATTTCACTATTTGAATTATCCGCATTATTATTGGCTTGAAGCCACAAAACGGCAGCTAAAATATGTTTACAACAACCCGATGCAGAACAGTCACAACTGGCTTGTTGGATCCCCGCTTCGTGTAAAACAACATTTTGTCCGTCACTATTAAATTGGCCTGTATTAGCATTAGTGAGAGACACTTTTTTTGTTATCAATATCTTTTTTTTGCGCGCCTTAATAATCCTGCATTAGCAAATACAGTGAGCGCATCTTCATCGTAATGAAAGTAAACAGTTTGCCAACTCATTGCATTACCTCTGCCAACCATTGTGCGAAATGTTCTGGAGTTAACGCAGCAACTTGCATGCCTCTATCTGCAAGTTTTTGTGCAATCGCAGAGTCATAAGCAGGTTGAGCTTCATCATCAAGTGCCGCAAGCCCTAATAATTTAACTTGTTGGCTATTAAGGCGTTGTGTGCAATCTAGTAGGCGGTTTAATGAGCCACCTTCTTCAAAGTCACTGATAAGTGAAATAACGGTGCGTTTAGGATTTTTGACCAAACTTTCACAGTATTGCATTGCACTAGCAATATCAGTACCGCCTCCCAATTGTACCGTCATTAAAACTTCAACGGGATCGTCAGCTAAATGTGATAAATCGACAACTTGAGTATCAAAAACCACTAAAGAGACATTAACGGCAGGCAATGAAGCTAAAATACTGGCACAAACAGCAGCATACATAATAGAACTCGACATTGATGCACTTTGGTCAACGCAGAGAATAACATCCCACGGAAAATGCTGTTGCATCCGTGAGTTAAAATAAGGTGTTTCAATCACTAAGCGACGATTTTGGGTATCATAATGCTTTAAATTTGCAGCAATAGTTGCGCGCCAATCAAAGTTGCGACTATTAGGCACCAAAGAGCGCCTAAAACGGTTACGGCGACCTGTTAATGATTGGCGAAAGTTATTGCGAATTTGACGCAAAATATCATCAACCACTTTACGAATAATGGTTTTAACCGCATCTCGCGTTTCTTCACTCATACGTCCACGTAAGCTTAATAATGTTTTAGCTAATGCTTTTGTGGGTTCCATCGCTTTTAACGTATTGGGATCTTTAAGAAAACTACTGATTTGATAACGTTCAATTGCTTGGGATTGCATACGCTCAAATGTACTATTAGGGAATAGTTTACGAGCTTGATTTAACCAGTTTACCGCAGTAAGTTGCGACGCATCGAGTGAGCCATGACGTCCTCGTTCTTGGCGAAGACCTCGGCGCTGATATTCTCGGCGATAGAGAAAGTCGAGTGTACGTTCAACTTTTAAGTCATCGGCATTAAACGTCGCTTGCCCAAGCGCATCATCAGCATATTGACCTAAAATCAGGCGCCAGCGTTTTGCTTGTTTTATTTTATCTTCAGGCATATTGTCATTATTCTGACTCATGAGTTGTATCTCCTTTCTCTTTTTTCTTAGCATCAAACCAAGAAATCATGCCTTGTTCCATTATTCGCTGTTGTAATTTTTGATGGAGTTTAGTGGCTTCAAGCATCTGTTTAGCACTAAATTCTGACTGCCACAAAGATAATGCTTGCGTATCTAAACCAATATCGTTGGCAATATATTGTGCAAGCTCTGCATTTTGTTTGGGATTAAGTTGGCTAAAAGCAAAACGCAGATCAGGTAAGATCTGAATAAATCGTTCTTCATCCCATTGCAGTAATAAGGTATTTAAGTGATCGACTAATAACGGTAGGCGAATAATTAGCTCTGGCGCGGTTCGCATTATACCAACGAAATAACCAATGGCGTGTTCAGGAGAACTCCCTGTACTAAAAGCCGTATTTAGCGCGGTAACTAGCGTATTTTCATCAATATATGAACCTAGATAACGTAATGCATCTACGGCACCTTTTAATAAAGGCACTGTATCTAATTGACCATCAAGGCGATTAAGTTGATGATAAAAATCACTTTTATAATCATGCTGATTATTCAGTGATGGCATAAATTCAATTAATTCACGCAAAGAGAGCAGTGCTTGTAAATTGCTTTCTTGTTGTTGTTCATCACCTTGAGTCAATTGTTCTAAACAAAAGAAAGCTTGTGGAATAACTTGATGTAGGCGATTTTCCAGTGAAAGTTCATCAGTAATATCAAGATATTGACGACCTCGCCATAAATGGATCAGTTTATGTCCACATTGAGTGAGTGACTCAAGACGAAAATCTTGCTGAATATAGCTATCTAACAGTTTAAACAGTGATGGTATACGCTGGTGAAGTCCGATTAATGCTGCTTGGATTAATAACGTGACTGCACTCTGGCTTGAACGACTTTGCCCTTGTTCTTCAAGCTGTTTTTCCATTGATAACAGTTTATTTAGGGCGATGGTTTCAAGTTGAGCGCCTTTTTCTGATAATGAAATGAGTTCGCCTTCCACATTGGGTGTCCAAGCGTATTGCCATTCTTCAAATAACAGATCTAATTGGTGACCAGAAAGGAAATCTGGGCCATTGATACGGTGGGCAAAATGGATCTCTAAGAAAGCCAATAAATGTAAAAAGCGACTCCTTAAGCGATGTTGTGGGTTACGGTAGACATCACACTTAGTTGTTTTTGCTAAAGTATCATCAAGTTTGAAACGAAAAGCTTTAGCTCGTTCATAGGTTTCATTGACTAAAGGCGGGGTTGCCGTGCCTAATGGAATTTGTCCTAAGAGATAACCTGAAAAGCAGGTTTTAATTTCAGTCCATAATTCACTTTGGCTATCATCTAAACTGCCCTTAATAAAGGCACTTTGTAAACCATCGAGCAAATCATAGCGACCTGTACCCGCGTGATCTCTTAGCAACGCGAGGCGTAAACTCTGTTCAGCGGCAAGTTTTACCGCTAAATAGCTAGGTGGATTATCAAATTGTTTTTCTCTGATTGCCTGAGCCACGGAGCTTAGAAAAGCGATCCCCATTTTATTACGATAAACTTGAGTTGGCTGTTTTGCTGCATCATTATGCTCTAATTTATCATGATGTTGTTGCATTAAACTTTGCCAAACTTGTTGATAAAATGCGGGAGAAGGCATGCCGGAAGCATAACCATTAAGTGCATCTAATCTGTCAAAACTGTAGCGAATAAGCCACGCTTGTTCATTTTCGCCCATTTTTTGCATTTTAGTGAATTGCTTTTGTTCTGTCTTAGAAATGGCGAAAGATTGAGATTGTGAATTAGCTAGACCTTCAATTAATGCAAGGGTATGGAATCCTCCCGTTACGATCAAAATTTTGGCATCAGGCTCTTGCTGTTTGATGGTTTGAATATGAGTGAGCATATGCGCTTCACGCTGTGAAGAGCCCTCAGACTCAAGCACTTCGGGTTCGTAATCAAGACGAGCAAGTGCGCACCAAATAAAGGTGTCATTGAAAAAGGTTTGCCAATCTATCAAGGCTTCAATATTGCGTAATTCAAAAAGATGTTCCCAAACATCATCATGATCACGACAGCGACACTTTTTGGCTAATTGCGCGATAAACTGGCTATGTGCTAAATAACGTTCTTTTTGTAAGCTACGACTTTGTGAGTCGCTATACTCTTCGTTATTAACTTGTGCCGCCCAAGGTAAATCGATAAAACGTGTTTTTGCATTGATGCGTAATCCCCCCCGCAACGCTTGCCATTCAAGGGAATATTCACAAAATGGAAAATAGGCAGAATGGAGTGATTTTTCACGCTCTTCTTGGTTTCCATCATTATTCAAATATTCTGCTTGCCCCATAATCGCAACGGGAGGTAGGGTATTTTTATCTGTTAGACTAGGAATAAGCGAATTAAAAGTATCTGGACCTTCAATTAAAATATAATCAGGTTTTACAGAATCAATTAATGATAAAACTGCATAAGCACAAGCTGGGCTATGGTGACGTACAGGGGCAAAATAGAGATGTTGTTGCTGTAACGACGTCCATTTCAGTCGTGCGTGGTCAATTCTTTCTGGTAAAGGTATTGAAGGTAGCGTCACCGTGTCGATCCCTTTTCTGGGTGAAAAGGCAGAGTGAATTAACTCTGCCTTTAATAGATAAATAACGTAATTTAATGTGTAACCAAGAGTCTTAGCGTTTTATTGCCAAAACGCTTTTGATGCATCAAAAAAAGCTTTCCACTCTTTACTGTTTCTCGCTCTTTCTCTAGCGACATTGTCCATGTAATAACGAATACGTTTGATATCATCGGCATTGTCTTTTAATACAACACCAATTAATTGACGGGCAATTGCGCCAGCATTCATCACACCATCGCCTAAATAATGCGCTTCTAAGGCACAAGCATAAGCAATATTCACCGCTTCTGCCGTTGACATCACTGCATCAGGTGTTTTGATATTGCCACCCTCTTTCGTATTACCTGAACGTAACTCTTGGAATGTCGTGACCAGTAATTCTACAACATTCGTGGGTACAGTAATTTCATTGGCTAAAGCGCCTAGTTCATTTTCTAGCTGTGATTGGATCAAGCTAATTTCGAATGCCGGATCGCGAATAGGTTTCACCGTTTCGAAATTAAAACGACGCTTTAATGCGGCAGACATCTCGTGGACACCACGATCGCGTAAGTTTGCTGTACCGATAAGGTTAAATCCAGGTTTTGCACTAATACGCGCACCATCACCCATTTCGGGGATCATTAACTGTTTTTCTGACATCAAAGAAACCAGTACGTCCTGAATTTCAGGAGGACAACGGGTTATCTCTTCAAAGCGAACAATTTTACCTTGTAACATACCTTGATAAAGCGGCGAGCCCACTAAAGCGCGCTCTGTTGGGCCTTCTGCTAATAGCAAAGCATAGTTCCAAGAATACTTAATATGATCTTCTGTTGTGCCAGCCGTGCCTTGGATCGTTAATCCTGAATCACCACTGATAGCGGCAGCAAAAAGCTCGGAAAGCATCGATTTTGCGGTGCCGGGTTCACCCACTAGCATTAAACCTTGTTTACCCAATAATGTGACAATTGCGCGATCTACTAATGCATCATCGCCAAAAAACTTAGGTGTGATACCTAATGCATCATCACCTAAAATAAATTGGCGTACAGCACGAGGAGAGCGAAGCCATCCTTGTGGTTTCGGGTTATTAGTATCAGCTTTGGTTAAACGTGCTAACTCTTGAGCAAATCGAACTTCAGCGCTTTCCCTAATTGCTTGTTGATCTGCGGGTGCTTTTTTAGCCATATTTTTTCCTAATTATCCCTATCTTTTACCAAGGTGTTTTCTTTTCCCATTCAGGATCAAATCCTGCACAAGCGTCAGCGACTTTTTAAATAATCAGCATAACTTTCTGCTAATAGAATGGGGGGGGACATCCTTTTAGCTCAACATTATTACGATCCCAGTAATCTTGCTGATTTTTCTCAAAGCTCAAATCAAATAAGACTGCTGGAATGTTTTCTTCTGGCACATAGCTCCCACTGAAACCGATATTCACGTAGTAGTTTAAACTAGAGAAGAATTTGTAATAGTGTGAGAACGAGCCACCATCTTCAGCAGGGCCTCGTTGATAACCCATTTTGGTGAGGATGCCGCGTAAAGTGAAGGTATCTGTGATCCAGCCTTTTCTATCTTCCACTTCAGTTTGTTTCAGATCTAATTCTGGGATCTTATGCTCCATTTGAGAGAACAAGAATTTCACTTTGTAATCTTTAAAATGAGCGATCCATGCCTTACGTTCATCTTCATTAACCAATGCTGCGTGAGCAAGTTGGATCAACGAATCATTTTGTAAAGTCACTTCATCATCTTCTAGATCAAGCAATGCACCGTCATCAGAAGGGCGGAATGTATTAATAACCTCGCCATCTTTTACTTCTTGCCAAACCAGTTGTTCAATCAATTTATGCATGATTGGGTGAGCTAAGATATATTCTTGCCAATCTGCGCTTAACCACTGACGTTGAGCACACATTGCTTCATATAAGCGTACACTTTGTAGCTCAATAACTTGCTTAAGTTCTTTTTTACTTGAAGTGAAGAGTTTCTTCGCTTCTTTGATAAGTTCTGCATCGTCATTTTTACGTGCAGCAGGTAAGGCTTTAACCTCTTTACCTTCAGGATTAAACAAGACCAGTTTCTGTTTTGCATCCATCTTCGCAGTAAAGATACGTTCACCATATTCCAGCACTAATGTCCCCGTATCATCAAAGCCCGCGGTTGGAATGGTTCTATCGGCTAATTCATCTGAACTCCAGCCATTACGTTCAGCAATTTGTGTGACTAAATTACGGGCTTTTTCTTGAACCGATGCGGTGCGATAACGGCGTGATAATGAAAGAAGAAGCTGAATAATAATCGGATCATTGCTTGATGCTACGGCGTCAATCATCGCTTCAATTTGCGCACGGCGCTGATAGTGATCACGCATATAGTTACGTAATACAGATACCGCAACATGACCTTCGATACCACAGATAAGCGCTAACATGCCTTTATCACTGATTGCAGAGCCTAAATAACGACGTAATACCTCGTTTTTAATCTCTTCAACCACTTGTTCTAACGTGTAGTTTTCATATTTAGCGTAGTACTCAGGATAGCGCTTCGCCCAGTTTTGATAATTACTTAAACGTCCTGGGGCTTCGCGTTGTGCTTCTACCATCGCTTCTTCAAGTGATGGACCTTTAATATCTTGAGCCACGAAAGTATGCAGAATAAAACTAGAAAGTTTATGTTGGCTATCGGTAGAAAGTAGGCCGATATAACGTTGTAATAATGCGTTTCCTCCTGGCATTTTGAGTTTTACTGCCAGAATAATCCACCAACGAATAATGGCGGGATCAACGGCTTTTTTGTTTTCCCACGTTAAAGCAGGAATAGCCTCAAAGTTAAACCAAGCAAGGCTTGCAGGGGCTTTGGCTTTAAGCCCTTTTTCAGCTTCAGCTAGTAAGGTTTTTGGTGATAAATAGCTTGAGATATCTTCACCAAGTTGCTCTAACGCGGTTAATAAAGAGGCGCGGACGATTTCGCGTTTTTCTTTCTTCAATAAGGCATTCAGTGCTGGTAATGATTCGGGATTTTTTAAACGAGCCAGCCACTCAATAGTGGTAACACGAATTTCTTGTTTACTTGAAGCTAAACCTTCTTGCGCACTTAAGTGAATATTAGGCAAGGTTTCTAATAATTTTTGTGCAGAAACGCGGTGTGTTTTATTTTCACCTAATGCTAATTCCATAATTCGGGGTACGAATTGTGCAGGAATGGTTGGAAAACGGCTTAATACTTCAATACCTTGTGATGTTTCGAATTGGCGATAGCGGTGTTCACTTTGATTTGGCATTAAGTTTAGCGCTTCTGCAATATAATCGGTATGTTGAGAGAAGAAAGGCCAAACTTGTTCTGGTTTACGAAAACGGCGTAAACCATCTTGATAAGATTCTAAACATAATGCGGCTGTCAGGCGGGTTGCATTTTTAAAGTTACAACGTTGTAGCACATCTTCGAGATGACGCAATTCAATATCACTAAATAAACGCTCAGGAATATCACCATTAAAATAGTGAGAGGAAAAGTGATCCGCATGTTGGCGATTATTGTTTATCACACGTACTGCATGGAACAGCGTGTATTCAGGTAAATTAGGAATACGATTTTTGTGTTTAATGATTTGAATTTCATTTGATTGAATAGTGCCTTGTCCACTATTCAATTTATCCACTAATGCACGACACTGTTTCTCATCAATCTTAGATAAATCTTTATAATGGCGTTGTGCCCAATTATAAGAATGTTTAGATGTTTTATTTTCTTCAATTTCACGTTCAGCATTTTCCTTTGCTTTAACTAACATTTCATTGAAGTTATTGACCATTATATCGCGAACGCTATCCGGTAATGGCGTATCTTCTAATGGAGCAAAATCAGGTGTCTCAATTGCCTCTACGGTATTGGCATCATCTGCAACATTAAAGCGTAGTAGGGCGCTTTCAATACTTTTGATTACCGCTTTTGAGGTTTCATGTTTTAACGCTTCTTCAAGTACATCACGGTTTTCACCTTGGCGTGCAAATAAATCTGCTGCTTGAGTACGTTGTTTAGGCGTACCATTCATTAAAACATGGGTAAGATTTTCTTTAACAATTTCAGGTGGTAAGGTGATTAAAATTGGCTCAGCGGCTTTTTTAACGCTTTTTAAGCTGCTGGTGGCAAGTAACACAATAATATCAGCAAAAGTGTCACGTAATACGGTGTTTTTATTGAGATAATTAATTAACTCAACTAAGCCATTTGCAGACAAATGTTCAATTAATTCTGTTCTAATAAATTCTTGATGTGAAATTAGATAGTTTTTTAAATCACTTAATTCATAAATACGCTTAAGATTAGAGGCATAGTATTCAGAAATATCTTTTCGATCAAACACCGCGAATAAAGCATTTTCACCTGCAATATTGGCCTCTGCTTCGACCATATTGGCAATAAACTCCATACTCCAATGTTTACGATGTTCTAAATTAAGATTACGTGCATTATCGTAAGTGGTATAAAACGCATCAACTAAGAGATAAAGAACCCAAGTTGGCACTTGCGTTGTTGTCACTTTGATATTGATGTCCTGACATGCAGCAGCAATGACCTTTGCATAACGAGCCACTTGTTCTAAGGAGAAGCTTTCACCAACTTTTGAGTAGAGCTTATGACGAGCATTAAGGCCTTGGGTGATAACTTTACTGTACTTTCCTGTGTCAATATTACTGGCATACCACCACTCTAATGTCCCTGCGCGATGAAAATAAACGGCGGCTTTTGCTGCATCCAGTTTATTTAATTCAAATAGAATTTCAGGATTTGTACCTGTAAGCACATACTCTAATGCACGTTTAGGTAAACTTTCATCAAATACAGCGAGCAGGATAAGAGATTCTTGAAGATATTTTTCAGTAATATCAACGTCTTTTTTCCCAAAAAGAGGGAGAATATCTAAGATTTTTTTTTATCACGCCAGTTCCTTAAGCTATGTATGGATAAACAGTTTTTTTTTACCATGAAATAGCGAAACGAACAATTTGATTCTCACTATCAAAAATAAAAAGCATATGTACTATTTGTTAAATATATAGAGGTAAACGCTAAAAAAAAATAACTTACCTATATTAATATTCAGTTTGTCTTTATATAAAAGGGAATATTAGGGAAAAGTGCTAAAAATGAGAATGTGATAATAAAGGCATTTTTTGTGGCATTTAAAAAGTTTAAGAATTGTCTGTTAAGCAAAATAAGCGTTAACACTTAGCTAAATTGGATTAAAAAATACAGCAA
>NZ_MIIZ01000932.1:0-1812 GCF_001743005.1 Shigella sp. FC1967
CCATCGCGCTGCTGCGTCAATCAGCGTGGATGGACCGCAATCTGTCCTAATCGCACATACCAAGGCACCCTAGAAATAGTCCCAACACCACAAACTTAGACCATCATGCAAAGTGGGGTATAGAGGGTGCCAGCCCCACCCCCGCAGTCCCCCTCGGCCACATTTCTGGCTTGCCCCGCGCTTTTCTTCTTTCTCTCTTTTTCTCTCTCTTTCTCAATCTAATCTCACACACGAAGGTCAAACAGGACACCCGCCGACGCGAAGCGGAGCGTATTCTTGCCCCTCCCCCTCGTTGCATGATGGTCTAAAGCTGTCTACTATGTAACCAATGATCTGTTAGAACAAACCCACACATAGGCGGCAACATGGCTAAAAACTTCATATCAGAACAATTCTCGGCCATGTGCCGCGACTTAACGAACCTGTCCTCCCTTATCAAACGACTACCGCCACGGTACGCAAAAGTTGCGGCCATCCCTCCTACCAGAAAAGGAATGGAGAACGAGCCCGTCAACAAGATTGTCGTAACTGAACAAACTGGCCGTGAAGCTCTTGAACTGGCAGCGCACAGCTACAGAGATCTTCACATCAACCCAGACTATTCGCAGAAGTCTGCCAGGCGCACCGTGGGGGTACTCTGGTTCTCCCCTTCCAGGATTGGTGTAGCTGACGAAATTGCGGCGACGGTTGAACGCATCAACGCGGCCAAAGCTGGTATCGAGGAGTTCATTATCTCGACGTACCCCACCAGGCAAGAAAGGTTTGAAGCACTTCGAGCGGACTGCCCTGGCGTCATGACTCTCCACCTTTACAGACAAATTCGGTGCTATACCAATGGCGACATCGACTCTATCCGCTTCACCTGGCAACGGAAGGACTCCTTGAAGAAGCCCGTAAAAGAGGAGCTTTTGCAACGCATCAGAGAGGAGCTGGAGCGATCTGGGCCAGACTATCAACTTCCCCTGGAGCAGCTTATCCAGAAGATCGCCAGCACCCCGGAGCCTTATCTCCGGGAACGAAGGGAAGTAAAGGTTCAGCCGGTGGCAAACGTCATGGCCGCAGGGGTACTCAAAACCGTTACCGCGCCAATGCCTCTGATCGTGCTCCAGGACAAGGAGGTTCAGCTCAAATTGCTTCGTAGCTTTGACGCCTCAGAACAACGCAAAACCCGATCTGATAAAGCGGCATCGGAAATCCTTGGCACCTTCGGTGGAGTCACCATCGAATCCTTCCCTGGATGAACCAGCGTGACCACGTAACAAGGCTCTTCCGCAGGCGGAAGGGCTTTGTACCACCCAAACAATTCCAATCGACAGCAGCATGATATATAATTATGATAATTACCGTATTACCGTATTACCGTAATTATCATAAACATTACAAATTAAAAGGAACGTTCTCATGGCAAGAAAATTGGTTGAGTTTGACGATGTAGCGGCTGCGGCCCAGAAGCTCAAGGACGCCGGTAAACGTCCAACGGTCATCGCTATCAGAGACATCATTGGCAAGGGGAGCTTTACCACCATTTCAACGTATCTCAAACAGTGGTCAGAGGAACACTCCCTCGATGAGGAGCCGGTAGAGGTAGTCCTTCCAGAATCGGTTATGAGTGATGCTGAGCTCTTCCTACAGAAGATCTATACGGTAGCCAAAGCAAGCGCCGATGAGCAGCTTGAGCGCGAGCGTGAACTGCTACGACAGAAAGAGCTTGAGTACCAGGAAGATATGCAGCAAGCCGTGGACATGGCAAATGATGCCACCGAACGGGCTGAACTACTGGAAGAACAACTTGAAGCTCTCACCAACAAAAAA
>NZ_MIIZ01000933.1:0-1800 GCF_001743005.1 Shigella sp. FC1967
GGCATCAGAAGGGGTAACTTTCCATGCGTTGGAGAGCTGGCGAACTGCGAAGACTGCGAGCTCCATACGGTCGTCATCATTGATGAAATTCTGGAGCTGGTTTCCTCGCTCGCTCAGGATGATCGCAACACCGGCCTTGCCGTTGTTGTAAACCGCAAAGCTCTTATTCTT
The DNA here is from genome assembly GCF_001743005.1 of Shigella sp. FC1967. Taxonomy (NCBI): domain Bacteria; kingdom Pseudomonadati; phylum Pseudomonadota; class Gammaproteobacteria; order Enterobacterales; family Enterobacteriaceae; genus Shigella; species Shigella sp. FC1967. The sequence continues at coordinate 172 of NZ_MIIZ01000933.1, forward strand.
CGAGTCCCCGTGATAGGAACCCTCAGCCTTGCTACGCAAGCCAAAGAGAACGCTGCAAAACGCCGTCAGTTCGCCACGAGTGAGCTGCACCGTGATCTTGCTTTTCCAGTCTGGGCTGGACCCCGAAGCCCTGATCGGCGCAATCTCGATGCTGACCGTAGGATACTCACCTCTGGTTAGCGTGTGTTGCACATTCAGGCCGGTGCGTTTCGCGGGGTCCTTCTGCCAGTCTGAGAAAAATTTGATGCTATCGCCGTAGGATTGTTCTGTCATTCCAAATTACCTTTGCTTTGAAGCTCCTGGAGCTGGACCACGAGGTCACGTTGGACTTTGGCTATCTCTGTCACCAGGTCGGCGGTGGCAATAGCGTCGGTCGCTGCTGAATGGGCTCGACCTTTCCAGCTCACACCAGCCTCGCAGGTGGCATCAGCAAGTGATATTGTGCCGTGCCGGTTGGTTGAGCCAAAGGCATCAGCCGCCAGCTTCATCGCGCATAGACAGTTCTGCTCTTGCCACCAAGAGAGTTGGTCTCCAAATGCACTGGCTGTTTGCCTCAACATCCTGCTGTCGAAACTGGAGTTAAATATCACCAGATGACGGCCCGACAAAAGCCGGGCGAGAGCTGGCGCAACTTGATTCCACGTAGGCTCATTCGACAGCTCTGCCTCGTTGATACCATGAACACCCATTGCCTGAGGGTCAATTTCCACGGTTGGCCGCAATCTGGTGCAGAGGAGAACAGCGCCTCTGATGTCTGTAACAGCCAGCTCGATCACCTGGTCTCTTTCACCAAGTCCGGTCGTCTCGGTATCGAGTACCAGAGGTTCCAGAGCGACCCACCTTTGTGCCAAGACAGAGGCCTTTGCTAGGTTGCTACGCATTCTTGCCTTGACCGAAAGGATGGATTGCGCCCGTATTTGCTTTTGTGATGCCGGTGAACAGCCCCTTCTCCGCATTGGTTGGCAATCTGCTATCCGGTACACTCCAAATTGGCCGCCATACCCGTTTTTGTAGAACGAAACTGGCTCTACTCCTGGCTTAGGCTTCATCCGAAATTCGTCCCTGAGCCGTCCTTTTGAAAAGCACCTATCGGCTTTCATGGCTTCGGCTCTGGCAAGTTCGAGTTCTTCATCATTCATGCTGTTAATCCGCTATATCGAGGCGTTGGCTTGCTCTCTTCAAGCGCTCATCGCCGCGCCTGTCATATTTCTGGGTAGTTGCAATGCTTGAGTGGCCCATTGCGTCCTTCACGGTCACAATATCCTCACCGTTATCCAGCATCGAGGAGGCAAAGGTGCGTCGCAGGTCATGGGGCGCAAACTTCTCCAGACCGGCTTCTACTCTTCTGGTCTCCAAGATGTGGTAGATGGCCTGATCCGACATCCGCTCTCCAGTCACATCATCAAACCGCCTGATCCTCGGGAATAAAGGCCCTTCATGCGTTCCTCGAACCTCTTCAACCCACTTATCCAGTCTTTTCCATGCGCCACCAGGCACATACGCCATTCTCTCTTTGTTGCCCTTGCCAAGGACCTTGAGAGCGCGGTCCTTGTAGATCATGCTTTCCATGTCCAGCGCAACGATTTCCGAGCGGCGCAAGCCGCACCCGAGGAGCACCCCGAGAATGGC
>NZ_MIIZ01000934.1:0-1795 GCF_001743005.1 Shigella sp. FC1967
TGTGAAAATTTATTTATTTTTAAAAACAAAAATAAATTTTAGTTTATTTATCTGTAACGAAAAAAATTATTGCGAGTTTATATGAAATCTTACCCTTAGCTTGTCTTAACATTAGTTTTTTAAAAGCAAAATTTAGAAATAATAGACATTGCTATCTAAATTGGCAGGCAATGTATTATCAAAAAATTAATAAAAGACAAAACCTAATGAAAATTAAAAACTCAAGAAAATATAATGTATCATTACCAGATAATAGAATTTTAACGTGGTATGAATCAGGTCCAGAACAAGGTAAACCCGTATTATTTTGTACTGGTGCTGGTATGAGTGGTTTATTAGGCGTAAATATTGACCTTTTAAATAAGCTGAATATTCGGTTGATTATCCCCAGTCGTCCAGGGTTAGGCGATTCCACTTTTTGATCCTCAAAAGTCGTTAAAATCTTTTTCTAAAGATATTTCATTTTTATTAGACCATCTTCGTATTAAAAGTATTAATGTAATGGGGTTTTCACAAGGTGCTGTTTTTGCTATGGCCCTTTGTGTTTATTGTCATGTTGATAAATTACTTATTGTCGCAGGACAAGATCAATTCGATTACCCAGCTACACAAAATAAGCTACCAGATGATGTTGTTAATATGCAACGTCAAGCTGTGGGTTCACCTGATTCTTTAGCCAGTTGGATTAAGCAAAATATAACAGCAAAGTGGTTAATGGATTTTATTCTAAATTACAGTGCTGATGTTGATTTGGCTATTTATAAATCAATTGATTTTCTGCCAGTTTATCAAGAATGTATGGCTGAAGCTTTTAAACAAGGCAATGAGGGATACACTCAAGATTTGCTGATTGCGATGCAACCTTGGGGATTTTCACCTGAAGAAATAAAGACACCAACAACCTTATGGTATGGAATGAAAGATACCAGTACAGTTCATTCTCCAGACTTTGGGGATTTATTGTTTCAACGCTTTCCTAACGCTGAACGGCGTTTATGGCCAGAAGAAGGTGGTTCACTTCTATGGGCGAAAACAGAAGAAATTTTATCAGAACTCGCTGATTAAGATGATGTAGTACATTAATGATAAAGTAGATACTGTTTATCTTAAAAAATAACAGTATCTGCTTTTTTATTCATGTTCTTAAATTAAAATAATGGGATAGGTAAAATAGATAATTATTTTTATCTTATAATTATTTTCTAATTTGGTATTCGAAAAAAATTATTCAAAATAAAAATGAAAATAATTTGCTATAAAATGAATTATATGACTTAATAGCGCTACTGGTTTGGAAGTACAGACCTATTTATGTTAGTGCAGTTTTAAGTAGTTCACCGTTTAGCGTTATCCCTGATACCTCTTCGTTGCGAATTCCTTCAAATAGTTACCATAAGTAAAAATCCGAAATCAAACCGCAAACTATGCCTTATGGCTAAATAATTAATTAAAGGAAATCTTATGTCTAATACAATGACTGGTACAGTAAAATGGTTTAACGATGATAAAGGTTTTGGCTTTATCACTCCTAAAGACGGTAGCAAAGACGTATTCGTACACTTTTCAGCGATCCAAAGCGATAGCTTCAAATCACTGAAAGAAGGTCAAGAAGTTTCATTTTCTATCGAAAATGGCGCTAAAGGCCCAGCAGCAGCGAATGTAATCGCTCTGTAATTTACTGAGCTATTATTACTGTATACATTTTGCTTATTGCAATATCAATATAAGTAATCGTGAAAAAACCTCACTTCGGTGGGGTTTTTTTATAGAGATTTCTTAGTGCTGTTTTAAAAAT
>NZ_MIIZ01000935.1:0-1784 GCF_001743005.1 Shigella sp. FC1967
AACATCCTGATACCCAACTTGCACTCGAAAAAGCCAAAGCCTTTCCCGGCTTAAAAGGGATGGATTTAGCCAAAACAGTCACTGCCAAACAGCCTTACCAGTGGATGCAAGGAAGTTGGACGCTAAAAAATGAATTACCCGACGCTAAATTAGCGACTGAATTGCCATTGCATATTGTGGCGTATGATTTTGGTGTGAAACGTAATATTTTACGTATGCTGGTGGATAGAGGGTGCCAAGTCACGGTTGTACCTGCTCAAACATCAGCTCAAGATGTTTTAGCCCTTTCTCCCGATGGTATTTTCCTTTCTAATGGCCCCGGGGATCCAGAGCCCTGTGATTACGCCATTAACGCCATTCAAACCTTTTTAACCAGTGATATTCCAGTATTTGGTATTTGTTTAGGGCATCAACTATTAGCATTAGCGAGCGGCGCAAAAACCATCAAAATGAAATTTGGTCACCATGGTGGCAATCATCCTGTTAAAGATTTAGATAAAAATACGGTGATGATCACAGCGCAAAACCATGGATTTGCCGTTGATGAAACCTCTCTTCCTGCTAATTTACGTGTGACACATAAATCTCTGTTTGATGGTTCTTTACAAGGCATTCATCGCACAGATAAACCAGCATTCAGTTTCCAAGGTCATCCAGAAGCGAGTCCTGGACCGCATGATGCCGCACCTCTTTTTGATCACTTTATCGAGCTTATCGCGCAATATCGTCAAAACCTGCAATCAGTGACAACCAAATAAATCAGGAGCGAAAGAAATGGCTAAAAGAACAGATATCAAAACAATCCTGATTTTAGGTGCAGGTCCGATTGTTATCGGGCAAGCGTGCGAATTTGACTATTCAGGCGCTCAAGCATGTAAAGCCCTACGTGAAGAGGGATATCGAGTTATTTTGGTAAATTCAAATCCTGCAACCATTATGACCGATCCTGAAATGGCCGATGCAACGTATATCGAGCCTATTCACTGGCAAGTTGTGAGAAAAATTATTGAAAAAGAGCGTCCTGATGCTGTATTACCGACAATGGGAGGACAAACAGCACTAAACTGTGCGTTAGAGTTAGAGCGCCAAGGTGTTTTAGCCGAGTTCGGTGTCACCATGATTGGTGCCACAGCTGATGCAATTGATAAAGCAGAAGATAGACAACGCTTTGATAAAGCGATGAAAAAAATCGGTTTAGATACAGCTCGTTCAGGTATAGCACATACGCTGGATGAAGCTTTTGCTGTTGCTGAACAAGTGGGTTTTCCTTGTATTATTCGTCCTTCATTCACGATGGGCGGAACCGGTGGTGGGATTGCTTATAATCGTGAAGAATTTGAAGAAATTTGTATTCGAGGTTTAGATTTATCACCAACCAATGAACTGTTAATTGATGAATCACTCATTGGCTGGAAAGAGTATGAGATGGAAGTGGTGCGCGATAAAAACGATAACTGCATTATCGTTTGCTCCATTGAAAACTTTGATGCAATGGGAATTCATACGGGAGATTCCATTACTGTCGCGCCAGCACAAACACTTACCGACAAAGAATATCAAATTATGCGTAATGCCTCGATGGCGGTATTACGTGAGATAGGTGTTGAAACGGGGGGATCTAACGTTCAGTTTGCTGTTGATCCTAAGACAGGACGCTTAATTGTTATTGAAATGAATCCTCGAGTTTCTCGTTCATCCGCGCTTGCCTCTAAAGCGACTGGCTTCCCAATTGCGAAGGTCGCTGCAAAATTAGCGGTAGGCTATACCCTTGATGAGCTGATGAA
>NZ_MIIZ01000936.1:0-1777 GCF_001743005.1 Shigella sp. FC1967
TTTTTATTTGTCTATTACGGCATCACATTATAAGCCTGTAAATGCTGAATCTGTAATTGCCCAAAATGGGCGTGAGCAGGGGCGGGGTGTGAGGTCGTTCTAAGGCAAAATACTTTGTACTGGCAGAACAAAGAAAGAATGAACTTTCACATGTGAAAGTTTTTGGGGTACGGGATGGAACAAGCAATTCAAAGTTACTTGGCTGACGACCGGCAATATCAAGACAGGATTACCGCAGCTCTCAGCCAGGTTGAAGAGAAAGGTGCAGAGTACGAAGCTCTTTGCCAGCAGCGTGCTCAGTTGGGGATCTGGCAAAAAATTATAACGTTCTGGCAGTTTCGTCGAGACATCGCCGTTATACGTTCAGCACTAAAAGGCCATAACAGCGATTTGCGGTATTTGCGCCGTGGGAGAGACCAGCTCAAAGAGGGATTGGTTTCTCGGGCCGTGAAGCAAGCGATTGACGGTAGCCAGATTCTGGAACGAATCACCCAAGCTCAAGATAGGCTTGACGCCGCATCTCGACTCCACGAGAGCAACAAGCGACTGGTGGACATGGGGCAAAAAGCCTTACGTGAAATCAGTGAGGCCTCTTCCAGTGTTTCATCAGCACAAACAATGGAGGTTCTCGACCTTGTGACTGACAACAAGGGCATTTCCGTCATGTCGTCGATGTCAAACTCCTCGGCCAGCAGTGAAATAGACGATGCGAAGAGAGCTGTGAAAACCTTCGCAAATGCGCTGGGGGATCATCGTGACATTGTGGGCTCACTGCACCACTCAATGGCAACTGAGTTTATCGATCTGGGTATGGACTTTGCCGGTTTGAATGATGGTTTCGACTTTGGGAGCGTCTTCTCGCTGTTCAGCTTGTCGTCTGCCAGTTCCTCTCTGGACAAAGTAGAGTCTCGCGTTAAATCTCTGATGCCAGATCTAAGACGAGCCGCCTCCAATTCGGCAGCAGAGTATGCCCGTGTTAACGAAGAGTTCTTTGGCCTGAAACAACAGGCCTGTTGCCAAGTGCATGAGTTGCTGGTGACAAATGGTATAGACGTGTCAGTCAAGCGCGTTGAATCCGCCGTGAACAGCTACAGAGTTGGAAGGTGATATTTACAGCATCATAAAATGAACTTATGATGTGAGGTGATCAACAAGTCGAAATTTATTTAAAGGATAAGCGATGAGCGATATTACACAGCAAATGGACAAACTTGAGATTCCAATCAAGTTGTCCTTTCCAGTCATCAACGTTAGCACTTTTGAGCTGGGCCGCGCAGAGAGCGTTTTCTCTGACATTGCAAAGAAAGTCGGCAAGCACTTTATTGTAATGCCATTCAAGAAGCTGCCTGATCCAGGCACGATGAAGGCAATGGTGGACGAGTCCAAGAAGTCCTCCAAAAACGGAGTTGTCGTGTTCGACACTTTCTTTTTCGACCGCCAACGTGCAAACCCGGAAACACTCCCAGCCCTCAAGTCATCACTGACCTATCTGGAGAATGAGGGGATCAACTACATCATCGCTGGCAAAGACGTCTTCAATGAAGAGTTCGTTTATCACATCGATCTCCCGGCTATGAGCAATCAGGAAATCCTGAAACTGCTCCAGACCTGTGAAGATAACGTGAAAGATGGTGGAGTCTTCGAGAGCAACGAACGTGCTGTCATCGCAAACCACGCCCTGGGCTTGTCACACACCCAGATGAAGAACGTCTTCACCTACTCCGCTTACTTGAAATTCAAGGGTGAAGAATACCTGGGCGAGATCCGAAAAGAAAAA
>NZ_MIIZ01000937.1:0-1748 GCF_001743005.1 Shigella sp. FC1967
AAAATTGTCGATGAGCCCATTCTAAAAGGGGGGGGATGGAAAGCTGGTTTCTCAAACTGCCCAAATTGGACAGATAGGCGTGTGTGCGATCTAAAGGTGTTTTGAGAGCATGTAGCGACGAGAAATACGATAGGAATATGGTCAACCTACATGCTGAAAGCCCTTAACAAGTTATTTGGTGGGCGAAGTGGAGTGATCGAGACCGCGCCGAGCGCCAGAGTGTTGCCGCTTAAAGACGTGGAAGATGAAGAAATCCCTCGATACCCACCTTTTGCCAAGGGCCTGCCAGTGGCCCCACTAGACAAGATACTGGCAACCCAAGCTGAACTGATTGAGAAAGTGCGGAACTCTCTCGGTTTCACTGTGGACGACTTCAACCGGCTTGTTTTGCCGGTGATCCAGCGGTATGCCGCGTTTGTTCACCTGTTGCCAGCTTCCGAATCACACCACCACCGTGGCGCTGGTGGTCTGTTCCGACATGGGCTTGAAGTGGCCTTCTGGGCAGCTCAGGCATCTGAGTCAGTTATCTTTTCCATCGAGGGGACGCCTCGGGAACGCCGTGACAATGAGCCGCGTTGGAGACTGGCGAGCTGTTTCTCTGGGCTGCTGCATGATGTGGGTAAACCGCTCTCGGATGTGTCCATTACGGACAAAGACGGGTCAATCACATGGAACCCGTATTCGGAGTCACTTCATGACTGGGCACACCGTCACGAAATCGACCGTTACTTTATCCGGTGGCGCGACAAGCGACACAAAAGACATGAGCAATTCTCGCTGCTGGCGGTGGATCGAATTATTCCGGCTGAGACTCGGGAGTTTCTGTCCAAGTCTGGCCCGTCCATCATGGAAGCGATGCTGGAAGCTATCTCAGGAACCAGCGTCAATCAGCCTGTGACCAAGCTGATGCTTCGCGCTGACCAAGAGAGCGTCTCACGGGACCTTCGCCAGAGTCGTCTCGATGTGGACGAGTTCTCCTATGGTGTGCCCGTCGAGCGTTACGTGTTCGATGCCATCCGCCGCCTAGTTAAAACCGGAAAATGGAAGGTCAATGAGCCAGGCGCGAAAGTCTGGCACCTCAACCAAGGTGTATTCATTGCCTGGAAACAGCTTGGGGACCTTTATGACTTGATCAGCCACGACAAGATCCCCGGTATCCCACGAGACCCTGACACACTGGCCGACATTCTCATCGAACGTGGTTTTGCTGTACCAAACACGGTGCAGGAGAAGGGTGAACGTGCGTACTACCGCTACTGGGAAGTTTTGCCTGAGATGCTCCAGGAGGCGGCGGGTTCGGTGAAGATCTTGATGCTCCGACTCGAATCAAACGACCTGGTGTTTACGACTGAGCCTCCTGCGGCTGTTGCTGCGGAAGTTGTTGGTGATGTTGAGGACGCTGAGATTGAGTTCGTTGATCCTGAGGAAGCCGATGACGGTGACGACCAAGAGGAAGGTGAAGCAGCTCTGAACGATGACATGTTGGCCGCAGAGCAGGAAGCAGAGAAAGCTCTAGCTGGCCTTGGCTTTGGTGATGCGATGGAGATGCTGAAAAGCACCTCCGATGCTGTCGAGGAGAAGCCAGAGCAAAAAGATGCGGGACCAACGGAATCATCTAAGCCTGACGCTGGCAAGAAGGGTAAGCCGCAGAGCAAACCGGGCAAAGCAAAACCGAAGAGTGATACGGAGAAACAACCCCATAAACCAGAGGCAAAAGAGGATCTGTCCCCTCAGGACATTGCCAAAAA
>NZ_MIIZ01000938.1:0-1740 GCF_001743005.1 Shigella sp. FC1967
TGTCAGTAATAGATGATCGGCATCTTCTTGGTATCCTTCCGATACTTCCTTTTCATAAAGCGTCCTGCGAGTGTAGTTCTCGACAAACTTCACTGCAGATTTGGTGTAAAGAGCGAGCAATTTATCATCATCCGTAAAATCAGGATCAATATTGCAATGTTGTTTTACTAATTCCAGAGAAAGCATTATTCCTCCTTTTTAGCCTTGGTGTTTTTTTTAGGCTCAGGCTCAGGCTCAGGCTCAGGCTCAGGCTCAGGCTCAGGCTCAATAGCAGGATGTACAACTTCCTTTTCTTTTGCATACCCTTTTTGAATTAACTCACGACCATGTTGTTCTAAGGTTTCAATCTCTTTCCCCTCAGTAACAACGACACCACCAAAATAAATGGCTCGTAATATAATTAGATTCATGTTGCCCCCAAAGAAAAAGCGGTCATGAAGACCGCTCTATCGATTATTCCCCTGATGTAGGCACGGTGAAATCACCGTAAACAAAGGCTTCCGGACGTTTTACTGCTAACGCCAAACGCTCCTCGCAACGAATTGAGATCATGTTTTTCTCAAAATCGTCAGTGTTTTCCGTAGAAATCACCACATTGGTTTCTTCACGATCGAATAACTGCGCACCCGCGTTAAATGCCCCTGTTAAGAATTTGCCTTTAAAGGCCGTTGATTCAGTAGCAACAACAGGTAGACCCCATAAAGTTGGGCCAATTAATGCAGATGGGTTGGCAAGAATGTAACGCCCTAATGAGTCTTTGGTTAATTCAATTTTCGCCCAATCGATAAAATGCAAAACATGCCCTGTGGCAGGCAGTCGAGCTAATTGCGCTTGTAGCATCGCAAGGCGTAAATCATCAATGCCACTTTGCTTTTCGACGCTAAATTCAGGTTTATATTTAGAGGCTTGAGGAATGATGCCATGTAAGTGAGCACCAGAGCCGTCACCAAACAAGATTTCTTGCTCTTCAACAAACTTCAAACCATAACGCATTTCAGCATCGACTAAAGACTGCAGTTGTGCAAAGTCATCTAAGATTTGTTTAGAGGCCTTGAACATATGAGCAATAGTGGTTACAGGAGTGATTTTGGTTGCAAACTCAATATCGCTGTAAGGCTTAGCGGTATTTTCTGGTACCACAGAAGCTTTATTCGTAAAGCCCGTCTGCTGAACCCAGAAAATAGCCGGTGAAGTGGTTTTGCCCGGCGCAATCAGATCACGGATAAATAAACGCTGTTTTGGCGCAACATCAATACCAGGTAAACGTTGAGGCTCAACAACACCTTCAGCCACACCGGTTGAAGTTAATGCGGCTTGCACTGGAATAGAAATGCGCTTACTTGATTGAATACTAGAGTTAATTTCTTTCAGTACATCTGCAGAAATGACTTGCTGGCCAATTGTTTTGGCTGCCTGAACCGCATTATTCAACGGCATTTGTGCGACATGTTGCTCTAATTCACCTAATGAAGCTTTGAGTGTTTTTTTCAGATTCACGCAATGCATTCAGTTCGGTTGCCATCTTATCGACTGCGGCTTTAGTTTCAGTGCTTAAACTACCGACTTTTTGCGCTTCTTTTAAGGCTTCTTCGGCTTTAGCATTAAATTTGCCGTTGGCTTCTTCAATTTTTGCCGATAGACTTTTTAATAATTCATTTGTATCAGACATAATGTCTCCAATTAGTTAGCTGTGGCAAAGGCATTTACCGCCTTTTCCAATTCAGAAAGAGTGTCAGGATT
>NZ_MIIZ01000939.1:0-1733 GCF_001743005.1 Shigella sp. FC1967
AATATCTCCGGTTTTCACCACCGTATGTGGATCTTCAATAAATCTATCCGCTAAAGAAGAGATATGAACCAAGCCATCTTGGTGTACACCGATATCAACGAATGCACCAAAATTAGTCACGTTAGTCACTGTTCCTTCAAGGATCATGCCACTAACTAAGTCATTCATCGTTTCGACACCTTCTGCAAACGTCGCTGTTTTAAACTCTGGGCGTGGATCGCGTCCCGGTTTTGCTAACTCTTTTAAGATGTCATTAATCGTTGGTAGACCAAACTGCTCCGTAATAAATGCTCTTGCATCTACTTGTGAAATCAACGTGCTATTACCCATTAAATCATCAATTTTTTTGATGGGTAGATTGCAGGATATTTTCAACAATTGGATATGCTTCAGGGTGAACCGTTGAGGCATCAAGTGGGTTTTTACCATCTCGAATACGTAAGAACCCAGCACATTGTTCAAAAGCTTTTGGTCCTAAACGCGCCACTTTAAGTAACTGTTTTCTATCAACAAAACGGCCATTTTCATCACGCCAGCTAATGATATTTTGAGCAATAGATTGGCTAAGCCCCGCAACACGGGTTAATAACGGTACTGATGCTGTATTTAAATCAACACCAACGCCATTCACACAGTCTTCAACAACAGTATCAAGTTTTCTCGCTAATAATGTTTGGCTAACGTCGTGCTGATATTGACCAACACCAATTGATTTGGGATCAATTTTGACAAGTTCAGCCAGAGGATCTTGTAAGCGACGCGCAATAGAAACCGCACCACGGATAGAAACATCTAAATCGGGGAATTCATTAGCTGCAAGCTCTGACGCTGAATACACGGATGCACCAGCTTCACTGACAATCACTTTTTGCGCTTTCACTTCTGGATAACGTTTTACTGTTTCAGCAAAAAAGCGTTCCGTTTCACGAGAAGCCGTACCATTACCAATCGCGACCAATTCAACATTATGCTTAATACATAACGCAGCAACACTTGCCGCCGCTTTATCTGCTTGTCCTGTATGTGGATAAATGGTATCTGTGGCGATTAATTTACCCGTGCTATCAACAACCGCAACTTTAACCCCCGTACGTAAACCCGGATCAAGTCCCATTGTGGCACGCATGCCAGCAGGCGCTGCCATCAATAAATCATTAAGGTTGCGGGCAAAAACATTAATCGCTTCTTCTTCCGCTTTCTCCCGTAATTGGCTCATCAACTCAGTTTCAATATGCATTAAAACTTTTATGCGCCAAGTCCAACTTACAACGGCTTTACGCCAGCTATCTGCGGGTTGATTATTTAAACGTAACCCTAAATGCTCAGTAACCAGTTGTTCACCGTAGCTCTCTTTAGGTGCTTCTTCAAATTGCGGATCTGGATTAAGTGATAATTGAAGGATCCCTTCGTTTCGACCACGAAACATAGCTAATGCGCGGTGGGAAGGAACGTTAGCGATAGGCTCATGGTGATCAAAATAATCACTAAACTTCGCCCCTTCTGCTTCTTTACCTTCAATCACTTTGGCGACAAGATGTGCATTTTTCCATAGATATTGACGAACTTTCGCCAATAATCCAGCATCCTCTGAAAAACGCTCCATTAAAATATAACGCGCACCATCTAAAGCGGCTTTTGTATCATCAACACCCTTTTCGGTGTTGATATAAGCAGTTGCCGCGTCTTCTGGATTATGTTGTGGTTCATTCCACAGTAAATCCGCTAAAGGTTCT
>NZ_MIIZ01000940.1:0-1729 GCF_001743005.1 Shigella sp. FC1967
GCTTTAGGTGTACATCAAGTCGAAAGTGCAATTTCTGCTAATGCGGTTGTATTAACCACGATTGTTAACGGACATTGCCAAACTTCAACACGAAAGATAATGGCGGAGTGCACTGCCATTTCACAAGATAAACAGCGTGAAATTACCAAGTTATGTATTCAAACTCGCTGTTACTATTGCAACATGGCGCAGAAAGCATGCTGGTTGAACAGCTTTCAACCCGTTTAGGTTTAGCTTTAGGTGTACATCAAGTCGAAAGTGCAATTTCTGCTAATGCGGTTGTATTAACCACGATTGTTAACGGACATTGCCAAACTTCAACACGAAAGATAGTTGACCGCGGTATTAATATGCATGTTGTGACAGAGGTTCAGCATATTGTTATTTTGGTTGAACATCACCTTGCAGATATTCATGAAGCAAGAAAACGTTTTGAACATATAAAACCCTTACGCTATCCACGTTGGGTAATTATTGTTATGGTTGCCTTATCTTGTGGTTGTTTTTCTAAATTAAATGGCGGCAATTGGGATGGCTTTTTAGTTTCTGCCATTGGTGGTGGTCTGGGTATGTTTGTACGTCAAGTATTAACACATCGCCAAATGAATCCATTAATTAATTTCTGTATTACGGCATTTGTAGCGACTTCAGTCTCAGGTCTATTATTAAAACTCTCTTATTTTCAAACGACGGCAACGATTTCAATGGCTGCTAGTGTCTTATTGTTGGTTCCCGGATTTCCTTTAATTAATGCTGTTGCTGATATGTTTAAAGGGCATGTTAATACCGGCTTAGCGCGTTGGGCAATGGCAACCATGTTAACATTGGCAACCTGTTTAGGCGTTATTTTAGCCATGGCCGTATGGGGGTTAAGAGATTGGGCATAATAATGATAATTCTTACCCTAATTGAAGATATGGTTTTAGCGGCTATTCCTGCTGTGGGTTTTGCAATGGTATTTAATGTGCCTTTAAGAGCATTAAAATATTGCGCATTATTAGGAGCAATAGGTCACGGCTCTCGCACTGTTTTAGTCATGAGTGGGATGAATATAGAATGGGCAAGTTTTTGTGCCGCTATTTTAGTCGGGTGCATTGGTATTCAATGGTCACGTTGGTGGCTTGCACACCCTAAAGTCTTTACTGTTGCCGCAGTTATTCCAATGTTCCCTGGAATAAATGCATATATCGCGATGATCTCAGTGGTGAAGTTAACACAAATTGGTTATAGCGCAGAAATTTTTGAAGCTTTAGTTACTAATTTCCTTAAAGCTTCATTTATTGTCGGTGCGCTCTCTATCGGGCTATCCTTGCCGGGATTATGGTTATATCGCAAGCGTCCGAGTGTATAATGACTTATATTGCGTGTTGTAGAGAGTTTAATGTAATATCCAGTTCGTTTTTATCGGAAATAATAATTTGAATTCGTAGTTTATTCTCAGATTCTAAACTGGCATGCGCTTTAACATCTTCGTTATTCGCATGCTTTTTTGTTATCTCGACTAATTCGTCCATTAAATTCAGCATATTCTCATTCATTTTTAAATTTCTCCAAATCATTGATGGACTAAACCATAGCAAATCCCTTTTGCGTTAATGTCGAGAATAACGGCTTTTTCTATCACCATTCACGTTATTCGCATGCTTTTTTGTTATCTCGACTAATTCGTCCATTAAATTCAGCATATTCTCATTCATTTTTAAATTTCTCCAAATCATTGATGGACTAA
>NZ_MIIZ01000941.1:0-1728 GCF_001743005.1 Shigella sp. FC1967
GCGGACCATATTTGTTTTATTCGCGGTCGTGTCGGTTTTGATGTTCCACAATGGTTTGTTCCTGCAGATGAAAACCAAGTACCAACAGGGGCATTTTTTTGCTGGTGCTATCGTGGTGTTTGATAAAACGTGGAATGGTAAAGCCATTGATTACATTCAACGCAGTGAGTTAGAGCAAATCGGTAAAACATTTGTTGAGCAAGCGAAGTGGCTTGTATCGAGAGGTGTTGCATGAAAATCACAGAGCAAATCTTAGCGTTATACAAAGTTGGTGAAGTCGTAGATCGCGATATTGTTACTCGTGATTTAGAAACCACTTTAGGTGGTGCATCTCGCGCACTTGCTCATCTTCATAGTCTCGGTGCATTAACCAGAGTTAGTGAAAAGTACCCGCTTTACTATCAAGTGACGAATGAGGCTAAAAGAGTTTACAACGCAATGATAGAGGAGCGTAAGTCAGGAGAATCTGTCTACCTCGAAAAGCTAAATACTCAGAAAGCTAAAAAGCGAGGAATACCAACAATCATATGGGTAAAACACGCTACTTCTAATTTTGCACTCATGGGTAAATTGCCAACCGAGCCGTATGACTCATTAGTGAGAGCTGTAAGAGGTAATCACTTATGAGTAGAAAGTGCATGTTTTGTGGAGGTGAAGCTGAATTATTGTGTGATGGAGTCATTTGTTACATAGGTGAGAGAGATGATAAGGGGTTATTGTCTAAGTTTTCGTCTGCTTACACATGTGACGCTCCTATGTGTGTTAATTGCTCAACTTTTCACGGCAATATTCATTGGCACAAAGGAAGTAGAGGTGGTTTTGATTCTGTTGATTATTGCCCCATTTGTGAGCATCAGGAAGCATGGTTTGGACGTAATTATATTTTTCACGAAGTTGAGCAGGTCAAAATATATCGCCAAGCACATTACGCAAAGTTTAGATCTAAAAAAGGAAATCATTTAATAGCTCTCAATGGAGGCGGGCAGATTAGCCTAGATATTTGATTATGAAAAATAGCAATAAACACTGCCCGTTTTGTAACTCTAATAAATTAGAAGTCATGCAGGTGATGATCAATACATTCACTCGCTGTCAGAAATGTGGAGCAAGAGGCCCTATTGCTAATGACGCTGATGGTGCATTGAAGGCTTGGGATAAAAGGAGTGTAAACGATGCTAACTAAATACGCGCTGTTTATAGGTTTTTGGTTTGTTCTCATGCTGGCTATTGGATTGTGGGGTACTTATGCCTGAATTAACCCTAACACTACCATTTCCACCTAGCGTGAACACCTATTGGCGAAACACAAAGAGAGGAACCTTAGTCAGTGCCAAAGGGCGGGTCTTTAGATCAAATGCTATTGCATCAGTCTATGAACAATTAAAGCGTAGACCTAAGGCTATTGAGAGTGACGTGTTTGTTTCAGTGAAATTATACCCACCAACTAAGCAGGCTAGAGATATTGATAATTTCTTAAAAGCACCTTTTGATGCCCTTACTCATGCCGGTGTATGGGTGGATGATAAGCAGATTAAAAAAAATGGATGTTGAATGGATGGACGTTATTAAAGGTGGGAAGCTTGAAATAACCATTCGTCAGCATAGTAAAAACGTGATGTACGGTCACGAGTAAAAGTGGAGAGAAATAGCATGAATGGATTAATTGTTATTGATGGTTTTCAGGTTCGTAGAGATGTAGCCGGTCGTTATTGTTTAAATGATTTACAT